>WQTY01000009.1 GCA_009786045.1 Pseudomonadota bacterium
CAGAGCTTGCGAAGCTGGCTACACCCGCATTGATAACACCTGCAAAGCTGATTGTGGCGGGAGCTCAGGCATGTGTGCTGTGAATGAGGGGTGCAACACCGCTACAAATACGTGTGAGTGTGGACCGAATAGTGGTTCTTGCTCTGGTTCCCATAAGTGCTGCTTCGCAGCGGTTTCTGGACTCACATTTTATGGTTGCTTTGCAGAGAGCGGCGAGTACGGCGGTATTCACTATGTTTGCCCACAATAAGAAGAGGAGGAAAAGTTGATGAAAACACAAAGAAAAAAGCGATATCTGGGCACTGTACTTGTGTTTGGTGCCGCGTTGATGACCTCTGGGTTGGTGGGGTGTATGTGGGATAGCGAGACACACGATACCTTTGTTAACATTGACGGTACTGTTGCACCCGAGTGCAAGGGGCTTAAGCAGGTCAGGATGCGGGATGACACAATCTGCATAGCTGAGGTGTGCCCTGGAAAAGACTGTGAGGCGGATTGCATGAACATCAAAGGGCTGAAAAAAGTTTTTGCAAACGAACGATGCCCAGCCAATTATCAGTGCGATGCGGCAAAAAAGGAGTGCTACATGGATGCGGCGCCGCTCAAATGCAAAGAAAACGAATGCAAACAATTTATCGTGGGTCAGGGAGATGTATGCCTAAACACTGCCGACAGGTGCGGCAATCATTGTTTAGACTGCAATAAACGCGGCGGTGCCGAGAAAGGGCGATGTGAAGGTGGGGCGTGCATCATTGAGGAATGCGCGCTTGGTTTCCACATGCTGAAAGATGACACTGGCACTGTCTCTTGCTCGCTTAATAATTTTAACAAATGTGGAAATCCCAGGGAAGTCAAAGTCATCAGGGATTGTGAAAAAGAGCTTAATGCATCCAGGGGGGATTGTACCAATAAAGGCGAGTGCATCGTGTCCAGCTGTAAGACTGGTTTTCACCTTAACGATGGCAAGTGTGATCCGAATACCACCAAAGCCTGTGGCTCGCCGCATAATAATTGCGAGGTGAGAGGCTGGGCAGGAGGCGAATGCAAAAGTGACGGTCTAACCGTTAGCTGTGTGGCAACATCTTGTGATCCGGAGTTTTGCTTGCAAAAACCAGAGAATGTCTGCATTGATGGCAGGCGCAATGCCAATGCATGTGGAGCAGGCCCTGCAAACCCTGAGTGTAGACCGTGCTCCGAAATTGAGAGTTGCCTTTCTGGGGGCTGTGTTGTGACCCATTGTGCGGGCTGTACCGACGAGGATACAGGTGCTTGTCTTATCGATGAAAACACTCAATGTGGTCGTTCATGTTCGAATTGCACGTTCGCGGATGGTATAGGCACCGGCAAGGGTACATGTGTCGATGGAAGCTGCGTCATCGTTTGCAATGAAGGCTATCACCGTACCACCATTGCAGGGACAACGACGTGTGAACCCAACACGCGTTACGCTTGTGGTGCCCCGTTGCACGATTGCACTCAAACACTAGGTTGGGGCAGCGGTGATTGCAATGCAACGCTTGGAAAGTGCAACGCAACTTCGTGTGTGGGGAACTTTCATCATCTTGTTGTTGAGGAGGTTGGACAATGCAACGAAGATACGGTGAGGAGCTGTGGTTTTCATGATAGAGACTGTACCACGCGGGAAGGTTGGGCTCAGTGGAGTACAGGGGACTGCATTGGCAAGCAGTGTGTGTTGCAAAGCTGTAAACCCGGTTCTTGCATCACCGGTACAGGTGATGGCAGAGCGTGTGTGCCGGGTACCAACAATGCTGATACCTGTGGCATAGATGGGCAAGATTGCTCGCGCTGTCCCTCTGGGCAAGATTGTTTTGACGGCAAGTGCGTGCCGGTCGAGTGCTCTGACACACGACCTTGCCATGAGCCGCACGGACGAACTATGTGGTGCGATAAAGGGATTTGCAAACATAAAGATTGTGCTACTGGCTACACTGGTGATGATTGTCGGGTAACCTGTAATAGTAGACTCTGTCCCGCCTTTGAGTTTTGCGGAGGCAGTAATGATGCATGTCAATGTGTCGCTAATGCATCAGGCAATACTGGTTGCAAGACAGACCAAAAATGCTGCATGAACAAAACAACAGGTATCCACAGATGTGAGTCTAGCAGCCAAACGAGCACAGATGCGCTCCTTTGTCCTTAGGCAGGCTCGTTTTGGGTCTGTTACCTCTCCCACAAGCGATGCGCAAGCATCGCAGGGAACGTGGAGGAGCAAAGCTCCTCCACAAAAATACAACTTTCATAAATTTAAGGAGATAACGATGAAGACACGATCGATAAGGCAAGTTGCAGGTTTGGTTGGCACGTTGATATTTACTTTTGTATGCACCTTTGGTGCGGTGAATGCCCATGCCGAGGGGGCGCCGGCGGCTGGCGAGACGATTGCTATGGCAGACAGCGAACCGATCAACGATGCCCTTAAAATCGCGGGTTGGACGACCCTTGGCGTGGGCGTGGCCACTTTGATCACGGCGGGTGTGATTACGGGTTTGCAGGTTGATCTCCAAAAGTCGATGGAAGACTCTGTCAATCAATATGAAGCAGCTTTTGGGGGGCTGGATCCACAGATGAGCAGCTGGGAACTTGTCAGTGGCATTTTTAAGGGAAAAACCATTGATGATGGCGAAGCATTGGGGCGAAGGTTTGAGACCACGAACATTGTGCTCTGGTCGGTGGGCGGTGTTTTGACGGCTGCCGGTGTGGTAATGACGTGTTTGGGGTATTTGTATGACTTTGGCAGTGACGATGCACTGTCGGGCATGCCTGCGGTGAATTTTGCGGTCACGCCCGAGTATCAGGGTGTGTCGTTGGGATGGCGGTTTTAGGGGCGACAACTCGGCAGCTCTTCGATGTCGTAATCCTTCGTAATGAGGAAGGCACGCGTTTCCTGCCTGGGCCGGGGCTGCCGGCACGACCTGTCTGGATGACAAGGATGATTGCGCGTTTGGAGCGCCAGCTCAATGCAAATGCCACGGCGATGACGATGGCGTTTGGAGTCAATTAGATCCATACTCTTACCAACCATCCCCCAACACAAAATATACGCAAATGCCTTGGTAGGAAAAGGTTTCGGTTTATCTGAGATAACCTTGAGCGTTCGAAAGATTTCGGCAACGCTCTCTCTCGATGGCAAAAGCATGGTTTGTGCATTCATGTCGACTATGAAGGTATCCACCACCTTATTCGCAGGGTATTCACCAACATAATAAGAACCAGATACCCACGGCCCAAAGGCTTGAGCAAACCCCCCCACTCTAACCGTAACTTCATCAAAGGCTACATTTAGAGCCTTGGCAATGATTTGTTGAATTGGCGCACGTTCTTCATCACAAAAATAGTAATCCCTCCAGCGCACGTCCTTCTTTTTGCTTAAGTCGTCATCACGGCAATTGACATCATGGTGAACGGCTTTGTCGGGCTGGGCATTTTCCTTTTCAGCAAGCAAATCAGGTATAGTGTCAGACGCCTGAGCCACTGGTTCTTTGACTTCTTGTGGGGCACTCACCTCACTTTCGGGCTGTATCTCCATCTTTTCGGTGCTCATATCCGGCTCTACCTCCACCACTCGTTCATCTTCAGGCGGCTGTGACATAACAGGTCTGTTCTGACAACCCAAGGTTGTCGTGACTATAGCCCAAAAAGCCGCACACAGAACGATCCCAAGTTTCTTGACCATCGTGATCTCCTATGGCTTCTTTGGCGTTTTTGGCTTTGCTGTCTCCATTGACTTATCTGCCCGGCAAAGTGGATCGTCGCTATGGAGTCCATTTGCCTCGAACCAGGCACGGCGAGCAGGATCGACACCCTTGCCATTGGTGGCATGGTAGGTCGCAAAGACCTCAGCAAACTCTTCGCCAGGTGTTCTGAATTGATAGCCGCTGTACTTCGACTTGCGCGCGGCATGGTTGTACGAATACCAGGCATAACCTTCATAGCCTTCGTGGATATGAACGCCTTTGGCGACTCTGTAACTGCTTTCAGCCTCTTGACCAAACCATGGCTCCGCCACGGCATGGGCATTCAGAAAGCGATTGTAGGCATCCGAACGCTTAAGTTTAGTTTCGAGCCTGGTCTTTGATTGTGAATCAGTGTCAGGATGCGAAAAATGGTTCTTCGTTTCAGCGACGATAGTTTTGTTGACCGGCTCAACTACTCTACCTCCGGCTTTTTCAACCCCATCTCTAAACACGTACACCAATGCCATATCGATAAAGGCCTTTTCGCCGGTTTTGGCGTCGCTTGGGTAGGGCTTAGGGCTGTTTTCGGTGATGATGTTGATGATCCTATTCATGTCACTGCGTGGATACTCATTCCAGTCCGAAAACTTTCGGAATGCTGGCCTTTTCGAGTACTGCTGGTTTTTGTCGAGGACGTGCGCTATCTCGTGCAGGGTTGTCGTGTTGTTAAGATTTAACCCTCGCATTCTGTCAGATTTGGATGTCGTGTACAGGCCGTCTTCGACGGCATTTTTGTCGCCCAGCTCAAGATGGACATGGCCGTCGTCGGCGTTCGCGAACCCGCTGTTGCCGTCGGTAAGGTTGGATGTCGTGAAAACCTTAAGCTGCGATACACGGCTTGGCGGCAGCTTGAGCAAGATGTCATAGATTTGTTTTGCACCCTCAATCGTCCAGGGTATCTCTGTTTTACCCGCCTGCTGCAAATTATATCGGATAATAAGGCTCCGGGCCGAACCCAATTGGATTTCGAAGCGCCCAAAAAAGGCAATTTCGGCAATTTTGATATCCGTGATTTGGGGATAGACGGCGTCAATGAGTGCATGCCGCATTTGTTTGTTGGCGTTGGACGCAATGACCTGCATGGCGGCTGCATCCCTGGCCATCGCCACCATGAGCTGATACACGTCTGCGTCACAGGCTGTCAGATGCGTCAGATTGCCAATGTTGCTCGCACAGCCCACCAGCTGTTTCTGACTCTCCAGTGTACCACGAAGCGGCGTGCTTAAAATCTGCGACAAAGTCTGACCCAGCGTCTTGACTTCTGCCACCACGGACTTGCCTTTCAGAATACCCTGCAAAAGCTGGGCAACGATTTCACCGTCGGTAGGTGCTGCATTGCCCTGAGCAGCGGGTGCCGGCTGGGCATTCGGGTTGGGCGATCTTGCCTGTGTATCGACATAAGCGGGCGAGGGTACGCCGCGGTTTGACATCGGCGAGTGCTGCTGTTCGTATGGTGACGGCGGCAGGTAGCTGCCTCTGACAGGCGATGGGGAGTTCGCAAACAGCAAAGACGTGGAGTAACGGCTATTGCTGCTCTGCACGTTTGTCGAAGGTGTTCCAGTTTTAACATCACCCATGGCATCCTCCACCTAACGGTCGGATATGATTTTCAAGCCCAATGACAGTTGTTTTATTGTAGAGCATTTTCTCGAATCCGTCACTTCATAATGATATGTCTGCCACAGGAAGCGAGGGCAGACTTGCCATTGATACGAACCACCCCGGCGCTCTGCGCCACCCCTCCAATGGAGGGGAATTAAGATGCACCATCGCCCACAGGTGATGCGCGAACCCCTCCGTCGGCTATCGCCGCCACCTCCCCTTTCAGGGGAGGCTTTGCAGGGGGTTCCACCTCTTGTCGGCTCTGTCGACATTCCCCTCGGAGAGGGGGACAGCGGGGCGTTGCGGGGCGGCGTTTGAGCCCCGCAGAGGGGGTAGACGCGTATCGACAGTAGGGGCAGAACATCTTCTGCCCCCTGTCGATAGCGGCGCAGGGGGCGCGGCCCCCTCAAAAAATGCCATAAACAATTGGTTCTCTCTACGACAAAGGCTGCATATCCGCCCAGCGCTTGCCCACGCGCATATCTACCACCAGCGGCACGGAAAGCTCGACGGCCCCTTCCATCGCCCCGCGCAGTGCCTTGCCCGTGGCCTCGACCTCCGAGGCCGGAACCTCGACCAGCAGCTCGTCATGGACCTGAATCAGAAGGCGCCCGCCCAGCCCCAGTTCGCGCATGCGCGCATCAAAGCGCAGCATCGCCCGCTTTACAATATCCGACGCCGACCCCTGAATGGGCGTGTTTATCGCCACGCGCTCCCCAAAGGAACGCTCCATCCCGCGCTCGACAAAAAGCTCAGGAATCGCGCGACGATGCCCCAAAATTGTCCGCACCTCGCCTGTTGCACGAGCCTGCGACAGCTGCGACTCAAAAAACGACGACAAGCCCCCAAACTGCGCGTGGAATTTTTCCAAGAACACGCGCGCCTCACTGAGAGAATACCCCGTCTCACGCGCAAGCTTCGATGCCCCCATGCCATAAAGAATGCCAAAGTTAATCGTCTTCCCCACCTGGCGCTGCGGCGGCGTCACGTCTTCGAAGGGCACATCAAAAATGGCCGATGCCGTCCGCGCATGCACATCGACGCCATGCAGATAGGCCTCGCGCAGCATACGCTCCCCAGACAGGGCCGCTAGAATTCGAAGTTCAATCTGACTGTAGTCCGCACTCAGAAACATCCAGCCCTCACGCGCCACAAAGGCTCGCTTGATCTCACGGCCCAGTGCCTCCCGCGACGGAATATTCTGGAGGTTGGGGTCGGAGCTGCTAAGGCGGGTCGTTGCCGTCACGCAGGCATGAAAACGCGCATGAATGCGATGCGTCACCGGATCCGCCTGTTTCACCAGCGCCTCGCAATAGGTCGAACGAAGCTTGCTCAGAGCACGGTATTCCAGAATGAGGCCCGGCAAAGGATGCGCATCCGCCAGCGACTCAAGCGTCTCCTGATCCGTCGAATACCCATGCTGGCGCGACTTTTTGCGTGGCGGAACCAGACGAAGTTTGTCAAACAACACTTCGCCAACCTGCTTCGGACTGTTTAAGTTAAACGCCGCCCCTGCGTAGTCATGTGCCTGCGACTCAAGCGCCGACATCGATTCATCAAACCGCGCCGACAGCTGTTTCAATGCCTCTACATCGACCTCAACGCCATCGTACTCCATCCTTGCCAGAATCATCGTTAATGGCGAGTCCAGTGAGCGATAGACTTCACACAAGCCGTGATGCAAAAGCTCGCCTTCAAGGCGTTCCGAAAGCTGCTCGACAAATTGTGCCCACATTCCAACAGAGCGCGTTGCCTCATGAAGCGACACGGCTTCTGCAGAAACAGCCTTCTTGCCCGTGCCAAGCCACGTCTCCGGCAAAACTTCTGGCGCCTGACCAAGATAAAGCTCGGAGAGCGTTGAAAGCGCCGTCTTCTGTTCGGGATGGACCAGATATCCGGCCAGCTCCACATCAAAAAAATCCGAACTCTCGAATGCCATCTCACGCACAAACGCATACTGTGCCAGCGGCTTTAGCCCATAGACGCACTTCCTGACTCCGGGCAGCGTCAGCAACATCTCAAAACGAGACACGCCATCCCGGCTCGAAATCGCACTTGCAAACAAGTCCCCCCTCATCCCCACAGGCACAAACAATCCTCGGCCCTGCACCGAAAGCGCAAAACCCAAAAGGCGCGGTGCCACGGGCGATTCATCCGCCCAAACTGGCCACAGGCCAAATGCACCGCTGCGCCTGGCGGCTTCGACGATGTCGTCCACCTCCGATACCGACGAGGCCAAAGATGTCACCCCTAAAGCGCGCACCAACCCCGGAGACACAACGGGTCTCGCCAATCCCCCCGGCGCCCCCTCCGATTGCCCCCCATCCAACGCCACGGGCACCCCGCTCAAATCCGCCAAACTCACCCCGTCATCTGCCGATGCCTCCAGCAATGCCTCTGGTCCAAGAATCTCCTTCATTAACCGCTGCAGCTCAAACTTCGAAAACAAACGCATCACCTGCGAGCGATCCGGTGACATGCCCGAAAACGACAACGTCACCGACACATCGCTGACAAGCTCAACGAGCTTCTTAGACAACGGCGCACAGGCCAGAAAAGCCTCCAGATTCGCACGCTGAGCAGGTTTTTTGATCCCCGCAAGGCTCGACATCAGCGTTTCCAAAGACCCATACTCGGCAATCAGTTTGCCCGCCGTCTTCTCGCCGATCCCCTTGCACCCCGGGATATTATCAGAGGCATCACCCGCCAGCGCCAAAACATCGGCCACTCGCGATGGCTCCACCTGAAACCGGGACACCACATCCGCATAGGTGACATATGGCAACAACTTTGACTTCGACATCGCATCCAGCATCACCACAGAACCATCCATCTCGATGAGCTGCATCAGATCCTTGTCACTGCTGGCAATAATGACCTGCCATCCCCGCGCCCTCGCCTGGCGCGTCAAAGTCGCAATCACATCATCCGCCTCATAGCCCTGGGCATCATAAGACGGAATCCCAAGGGCATCGGTGATCTGACGAAAATACGGAAACTGCTGCACAAGCGCTTCCGGCGGGGCAGGACGATGCGCTTTGTACTCGGGATAAAGTGCATGGCGGAACTTGGGACCACTGTGCTCATACGCCATCGCCACCGCATCCGCCGACGTTCGGCGAAGGACAGACAAAACCATGGACGTGTAAAAATGCAGCCCGTTCGTCGGGAAACCCGAACTGTTGCTCATTGGCGGCGAGGCAAAATAAGCTCGAAACATATAGTTTGAAGCATCGAAAATGACGATCTTACCCTCGTACACCAGTCCGCCTCCAACACACTGCAACGAATACCAGTCCCAGCACCAACACTGAAGCGCTCAGCGGTACCTCTCTCCTGGAAGAGAGCGTACACCCACACCCAGACTTCTCTGTGCGCGCCCGTGCCCCCTCCGCTTCGTAAGCCTGAATCTCCGTCAGTATCTCCACCCCCCGGGATGGCCAAAGCCGACGTGTCTCCCTATCTGCCAACTCACACAAATCAGGCGCTGTCTCACATGCATCGCGATAAAACCGAACAGACGCATCCTTGCCGCGCTTGTCGCCAAATAAATAAAGTGTCACTGCCAGCGCCGCCAGAGCATTCCCGTTGGGCCGGGAAATTTTTGCATGCGCCGCTCTGCGCAGCACCGCTTCTGCATCTTCCAGCAAATTGCCCAGTGCATAGGCCAGCCCAAGGTCAACTGCAAAAGACGCATCACTCAACAACCTTTCATCCTGTATCCCCGTTAACAGAGACAAAGCCTCACGCTCCCGCGAACAACAATCATCCTCCTGGCCGGTGTGACACGTCAAAAATAATGCCTTCGTACACCCCTGCATCAGCAAAGATTTACCCAGCGCATAATCGAAAGGTGCACGCATTTGTTCCGGGATCATCTCCCTCACACCGCGCAACAGCGACTCTGCCTGAGCATATTGCCCAAGCTGGTTGAGCGATACCGCCTTGTTCAAAACAAGCCCCACATCCCTGTAACGCTCGAACCCCTTGTCCGCCCAAACCACAGCTTCCTCATACCGCCCCATATCCATCAACCCGCTCACCATATTCAGGTAGAGTACCGGACCGGGAACGCCTCCTTCGATCCCCTGCTGCGTCAACGCCAATGCCCTGTCATGTTGGCCACGCTCAAAAAAGTAACTCGTTGCAGCGGTCAACGACACAACATCAAGAGGATCCAACGCATATGCCGACAAAAAATATTCAGCAGCCTCTGCTCTGCGCCTGCTCTGCTGCAGGCGCTGACCCACCAGGCGCTGTAAGCTTGCATCCCCGGGATTGAGCCTGGCAGCGATAAAAGCCGTTTCCAGCGCCTCCGGGCTATCGAGGGCATCCCGCACAATGGCTAAATTTTTCATGTTTTGCGCATCATCAGGGAGAAGCGCCATCACCCGGACATAACTCTCCTCTGCAAGCGCCATCGTCTCTCGATTCTGTCCATAAGCCGTCCCAAGAGCTGACCAAAAAACTGCCTCTTCAGGATGTGCCTGAGCCAAGGACTTTGCCAACACAATAACCTTTGGCCAATCCGATGCCTCGTATGCCGCAATCAGCTTCTCACGTGTCGCCTCCCCAGCGTCCTCCCCAGACACAGGCTGGCCAGAGGCTAACCCACCCAGAACGCCCACCATCAGACACATCGTCAGTACGGCCACCGACAACCCACGCAAGGCCCGTGTCTTCATACCCCAAACGATTCTCTGCCAATGACGGTTCATGCCGTTTATCCCCTTCACGGAAAACTCGAAAAAAAAAGCGCCGCAAGCGGCGCACTGACAGATTCTCATGCCTGCTGGCCCAAAAGGGCCTGCGAGCTAGTACATCACCCTTATCCCTACAAACCAGTCCAGGTTCAGGGACTCTGTCCGCTTGATGCGATTGCCGACACGATCAAGTGCACCGCTGTACGTCGGATTGCGTTCCTCAAACAATGTCTCTGTCACGACGCCATCTTTGCCACTGCCAGGCACCGGCGCACCAGTGTCTGGATCATACGTCACGCGATCCTTGCCGACCTTCGTAAAGGTGACAAAGTGATCCTGCATGTAGCTTGCGGCAACGCCCGCACGAATCTGAATGTACTGAATCGGCTGGATAATCAGACTAAGCGACCCGCCAATCGTGGCAAAACCTTCATAGTCAAAAATACCATCCTCCTTGAGAGGACCACGATACAAACCATCCGCCATATCCCTGATATTCGACACCCCTGCATTCGACCACTTCTCGGCTACCCAGCCGCAGCCAGCACCAAGATTCGTCGCCGAATCTGCCTGATAGCAGCTGCCGGTCCCAAACGCATCCATCAGCTCACTGAAGTTGCGGCCTTCACCCGTGTACGTGAAGAAAGCACGAAGATCGATCTTGACCAAACGCTGGTAATCCAGCTTGAGGCTCTCATAGGGGATAAACTCGACACCCAAATCCACACGGCCCCAAAGCCCGGGATCCTTGCGCGCCTGATTATGGCCAAAATCCTTAAACACATCGCCTACGCCATGCGGCACACCAAATTGAAGGCCAATGTAGGGATCAACGAACTTATAGCGGCGCGACGCTGCTACCGAAAAGATAAACTCATGAACGCCGCTGCCAACGCCGCTGTTGTCGATCGCACGCGCCTTCCCCGTCGGTGCCACATAGTCAAACGCCACCGTCATCGTCGAACGGCCCGTGTTGTTCTCCCAGGGACGCTCTGGAATAAAATGGCGCTCCGCGTTGTACGGACTCCAGGCAATACCAAACTTTATATCGCCAAGACCGCTGCGTTCGCGGCCCTTGAGCGTCTCTCCGTCGTCGAGATCGAAAAACGAATATGGACGCGACTCCGACAGCGTCGATGGGCTAAACCATGACTTGCCCTTGTCTATCTGGTATTCGGGATTGTCACTGGTCGTGTCAAACTTATAGCTCTGCTGATCCGACAGGATGATCGGCAAAGTCATTCGAAACTCCAAGTCGTGGAACAAACCCACCGCCAGGTCAATGTCGAGCGAGTTGACGACGCGCTCGTACTGCAGCTCATTGAGGAGGCGAGTACTGCTGCTGGCCGTATCATTATACTCACGCTTAAGTTTTGCCCACTCGTATTGCTGCTTGAACGCCGGCGTCAAAGCGATATCAAAGAGATTATCAACCTTTTGATTCTCAAGATAAACATAATCGGCAGCATCCAAAACATCTGTAATCTCTGCAGCATGAGCACCGCTCAGGCCAAAGACCCCAAGAGACGTCATCAACATGGCCACCCTAAAAAAATTCTTTCGCACCATTCTGTCTCCTTGAACACGCGATCACCGTCATGATGCCCGGCTCGCTTGATGTACATTACGATAACACGAATCCACGCAAATTGGAAAAAACCAATGAACCAATGACTCACACGCGTTTTTTACCGTCGTGGCATCCATGCAAACTTTTCACCCGCAAGTCAATATCACAACGACGATAAACACGCCAGTTTATGCTTTTAGTTAGTCGATCATAGAGCCCCATCCCGCCCAACCCCTCCAACCGCGAATCCTCCCCCGCGCTGCACAGCCAGCACCCCTGACCACGCCAAACAAAAGACCATAGCCGAACCCAATACATCAGCACTCCGAAAAACTCAACACTCGAATCTTGTCAACAATAACCATGCATTTGCAAATCCATCCAATGGGTAATATAACGCCTGAGGATGCGCGTGACGCGCTGCCATACTTGAGGGATCATATGCTGCTTACTTGCCATCGCTGTCAAAATACATACGTCATCGACGATCAGCTCTACGCCCAGCAAGGCAGTGCGCTGTGCGAAAATTGCTACGAACCTCTGCAGCCAACCGCCAACCCGCAAAGTGGCTACTGGTCCCCGCCGCCAGCCCATTCCTACGCACAAGATGCACAATGGGGTCAGCCACCACCAAACGCCTACGCACAGGACGCACAATGGGGTCAGCCTCCCCCGCAAGCCTACGCGCAGGACGCACAATGGGGTCAGCCACCACCAAATGCCTACGCGCAGGACGCACAATGGGGACAACCCCCACAAAGCTATCCACAAAATGCACAGTGGGGACAAATGCCCGGCCACGAGCCACTGCCCACAGTCGCCATGATGGATCCTGTCATGCATTCCGCCCAGGCGGGCGGTGAGTGCACCGTCGCACTCGATCTGGACTCATTCGGCGCCAATGATGAAGCCCCAAAACAATCCCACTGGCCGCTCTCACACACACAACCCCAGGACAGCGCACAGGACGATTGGAATGCCTGGAACGAAAGCCAGCACAATTCTCCTGCACCCTCCGCTCCAAAATCTCGCCCAAGTGCACCGCCAAAAGGGCAAATCACCGTCGGGCAGCCCCTGCCCGCAGGCGCAAGCGAAGGCATGACCCGGCAAATCGATATCCGTGACGTTCGGGCCATCTACGGCGACAAAGTCAACCCCATTAAAGAATTTTTCCGTTCAATCCCCACCGGCACGCTCATCATTGCCATCGCTTTCACGGCCGCCGCCATCGTTGCCTTCGCCGTCGCCACATACATCATTCACAAACCCGAAGAAACCCGGCGCATCGCTTCCAGCGACGGTGAAATCGTCGACGAAAACGCCCCTCCAAAACCCATGTCCTTCAGGGACGTCGTTCGCGATACCAAAAGAGCCATCCCTTCCATCAAACCGTTCGACGGCGATGACATAAACTCCGCCACCATCATCGGCATCTCAAAAGATGCCGGCATCCTCTACAATGCAAAAAAAGTTCTCGAACTCCAGGCCATCCAGACAGGCGGACAATTCAACGAAGCCCTCTACCAGATTGCACGGCAAGACACTGACAATGAGGATAAACCCATCGTCCTGCTCTTTGATGCCACGCTGCCCATGTCTGTAGCTTATCGGGCCATGTACTCACTCGGCCCCACAGGCCGGCAGATTCTCTTCGGAGGAACAACCACAAACGGTATCACCGCCATCGAAATCATCCCCTTCGAATGGCCGGATCACGAAATGTTCATGTTCCCCACCTTCCCAAATGTCAACACAACCCTCAAAATCACACGCACCGACCTCACCCTGAAACGCATCGGCAATAACCCACTCCCCCTGCTCGGCCAAACAGATGGCAGTGCTGCTGTCACCGAAATACGTGATGACGTCCTCGGTGGGAGAATTCTGTTCCAAAACCTGACCCCTGCTTTTGCTAAAATGCGTGCTGACCGGCAATCCACCCTAAAACTCATGCCCGATGGCGACGTTTCCATTGGGGACTTCCTCACCGTTGCCTTGCAGGTACGCGGCTCTGCCGACTACCCCAATGTCGAGAAACTCCTCCTCGACAAAGTCTCGCTGCGATAACAACACTTCATCACGACTCCCTCACAGCAGGTCCATCATGTCTGAAAAATACCTCCTCGGCTTTGACGTCGGCGGAACCAATGCCCGATGCGCACTCATCCTGAATAACGCAGGACAGTTTCGAATTCTCAGCACACAAAAACATGCCATCCGTGCCGCCCGCTCACCCAGAGATATCGCCTCCCTCATTCGGCACATCCTCGAAACCAACATCGCCGACAATGACCTCAATGCCAATGATATCGCAGGCATCGGCATCGCACTGGCAGGGCAAATCGACATTGATGAACACACCGTCATCAACGCCCCCAACCTCGACTGGCACCACGTTAACTTCTACGACATTCTCCTCGCCGAACTCCACAGCCTTGCCCCACACATCACGGTCAGAATCGCAAACGATCTCAACGCCATTGCATGGGGGGAATACAACTTCGGTGCTGCACGGCAACTCAAAAATCTCCTCGCCGTCTATGTCGGAACCGGCATCGGCGCCGGAATCATCATCGACGGCAAGCTCATGCTGGGCGCCAACAACGTCAGCGGAGAAATCGGGCATTCAAAATTCCCAAACCTTCACAACCTGCCCTGCGGATGCGGACAACACGGATGCGTCGAAGCCTTCGCTGGCGGAAAAGCCATCGAATACAGAATATTGCATGACATCCAAATCGGCACTGTCTCCAGAGCTGACCTCGAACTCGGGCCAGACGAACACCCCACCGCCCGCACCATCGAACAGGCCTGCAAACGCGACCTTCCCTATGCCATCCATTTCTGGAAAGAAACTTCACATGTCCTCGGAGCGCTCATCGCAAACGCCATCTCACTGCTCAACCCGGATGCACTGCTATTGGGCGGCGGCGTCATACAGGGCTGTCCCAAACTTACCGCCATGATCATTGAGCATATCATGCAATTCGCCCCAAAAGCTGCCACCGCAAACCTGCAGCTCATTAAACCCGCCCTGCACGACGACGCCGGAACCCTCGGCGCCGCTCTCCTGTGCTCAAACACCACCATGCCCTGAGTTCTCACCCGCAAATCTCTTGCCACAACGCAACGTGGCGCCATGAGGCAAAACAAAGGTCTACCCATGTCACATCATATGCCTCTGCACACAAACACAGAGGCCACACAAAACGAACACCGCGAACGCGAAGCCGATCATCCCTCCGAATGTTCGGAACCATCAGAACAAACATGCCACGGCGATAAACCCGTACGAGATCGCCGTGAAAAATTTGAACATACGCGCGATACACTCGACAGCACCCCAAAAACTTCAAATCACGAACAACGAAAAAACACCCCTGCTGCACGATTCGGCAACCCAAAACCCGGCACGAGAAAGCGCCACGCAGCCTCCAGCACACAAGAAGCCAAACAGGACGGAAAAAGAACCCGACAGCCCTTCGACGGAAAAGAACGACTCTACGAAGTCATCAAGGTCAGGCTCGTACGCTCACAACGGCTCATTGAAGTCAACACAAACGAAAAAAAAATCATGCCAAACATGACGGTACTCGTGCGCGTGCACAGAAACGTCCTGCTTGCCACCACCATCGGACACCGATACAGACGCGTTGCTGAAATCAACGCCCTCCCCTACATCCTGCGCCACGCCAATGCACAGGATGTGGAAATTGACCGGCAAAATCAAGCCATCGAAAAACGCGCTCAGGAACTGGCCACTACCTACGCGCTTGATCACGCTCTCCAAATGAAGGTCCTGTCTGCCGACCTGAGCCACGACCACAAAAATATCACCATCAACTTCGCCTCTGATGTCCGGGTCGATTTCCGCGAGATGGTCGCCTTCCTGGCCTCCCACCTGAAATTGCACGTCGAAATGTACCAACTCGGCTTGCGAAACGGCACCGGCCT
>WQTY01000010.1 GCA_009786045.1 Pseudomonadota bacterium
TACGAAGTACGCTCCCTTCCACGCCTCCTTGCTTCCTAGAATCTGCACCATTTCGACGCCGCGACCCTGCCGTCAGTGATAAGGCGAGTCCGATAGCGGCGCAGGGGGCTCGCCCCCTCACATGTGAAAAACCTTTTTCAACCATAATATAGCCATGCCTTCGTGAGGTACCCATGCGAGAACAAATCCAGCACATCGTCCATGCGCTGCTCTTCGACAACGCGAAATCACTCCAGGGTGATCGCGAACTCAGGGCCATCGACATCCAGGACGACATCATCCACATCACCCTTGCCGTCGAAAGCCACAACAGCCCTCTGGAACGTTTCGAGATGGAAGATGCCATCCGCGACGCTGTCCTGGCCTTGTTTTCGGATAAATCCGTGCGCCTGACGAGCATCGACATCCATGGCCAGGATGCCGCAGGCTGCCCGTCTGCCCGGCAAAAAGCAAAACCCGACCTGCCACCCAAAAAGTGCATCCCCGGCGTCAGGCATGTTTATCTGGTTTGCTCGGCAAAGGGCGGCGTCGGAAAGAGTACCGTCGCGCTCAACACGGCCCTTGCCCTGAAAGCACAGGGACATGCCGTTGGGCTTCTGGATTTGGATCTTTACGGACCAAGCATTCCGTCGCTCGTGGGGAGTGACCTTCCGCCCATCATCGTCGGAAACCACATCATTCCGCCGGAGATCCACGGCATGTCTGTCCTGAGCATCGGTTTTATGATCGAGAAGGGCCAGCCGCTCATGTGGCGAGGCCCCATGGTCGCCAGCGTCGTCAACCAGCTGCTCTGGGAAGTGGACTGGTCTGGAAATGATTACCTCATCATCGACATGCCACCGGGCACGGGCGACACTTATATGTCTATCCTGCAACAGGTTCAGGTCGATGCCGCCGTTATCGTGACCACACCCTCTCAGCTTGCCCTGGCCGATGTCACACGAGGCCTTGGCATTTTTGAGGCGTACGGCGTTGACGTGGCAGGCGTCGTCGAGAATATGGCCTCCTATGACTGGGAAGGCCGGGACAGCGTCCTTGCGCTCATCGACGGCCTGGTCATTGATGACGAGGCCTCCCAGAACGCCATCGCCAGAATCAGGCGCATCCTCAACACCACCAAGACCATCCGAATCTTCGGGTCCAGAACCCAGACTTTGTGCGACGAACTCGAACTCCCTCTCATTGCCTCCATTCCCCTCGACATCGCATTGCAAAATGACAACGACAATGGCACGCCCTACATGCTCAATCCAAAAAAACCTGCCATCCGGCAGGCCTTCGAGCAAATCGCGGCCTTCATCCTGCAGCGCCAATCGTCCTGAAGTTTCGCCTGCAACGGCGGGCAGCAGATTACTGCCCCCGCAACCTCGGGGCACATTGCCATATCCCACCCAAAGCGATGCGTGCATCCCCCGAGAAAATCTCTTGCACCAGGAGCATATCTTCGTCATTATGAGGGTGTCAGGGTTGTTTGTCATTTGAATCTATAAGGGTTTTGCCATGAGCATTGGCGATAATGTCAGAAAATATCGTGCAGCCAGATCATTAAGCCTTTCCGAATTCGCTGACAGAGTCGGCATGAGTGTCGCGGATTGCCGTCTGATCGAAGATGGAAGACGCGTCATCAACTCCACCGAAATCAAATCGATTTGCCAGGTCCTTGGCGTAAGCATTGACGCACTTTTTGCGATGAGTTCAGACGATTTTGCCGAAACAGAAGGCTCCATGCTGATGCCTGTCGACGAATTGCAGTCACTTTTAGGAAAAATGAAAGATTGACAGGTATTGCCGCTCAGTCGATATCGGCCATGCTGGTGCGCAGCATGGCTTTTTTTGTGTCATGGAAGAAGCATGATATGTAGACGCCGCATTTTTTGATGATGGCGAGGTTTCGCAGGGATGCAGAAAAAAGCGATACAGAACAAGCAAGGGCGAAACAAGGCTTCCGGGCGCACGCCCCAAACTGCCAAAAAGCAGGCAAGCGAAGCTAAAAGTGAAGCCAAAAAGGTGACCCCCAACCGCCAGCCAAAGGCGGCGTTGGCCAAAACGCCCAAAATCAGCCCAAACCGAAGGCTATCGAAGCGGCCGCGAAATTACATTGCCGCTTCCATGCTCATCATCCTGGGGGCTGCCCTTTTCCTTATGCTCTTTACCTTCTCAAAGGACGACCTGCTGCCAGATTCTCAGACAGCATACAACATCTTTGGCATCGTCGGTGCCCATATCGCCAACCTCCTTCTCATGCTCTTCGGGCTGTCGAGTTTCTTTTTCCCTACGGTCTGCCTCCTCATGGGCCTGACGATTTTCTGCGGCCGCCAACTCGAAGTCAAACCCTCCGAACTTATTGGCCTGATCTTTTTGCTTCTAGCCGGATCCCCGATCTTCACACTATCGTTTGAGCAATCCTCGATCCTTGACCATTCCCCAGGCGGAGTGCTCGGAACCTGGCTTTCAGGCTTCGCACTGACCTATATCTCACAACCCATGCTCTATGCCATCGGTTCGGTACTCCTCGTCTTTGGCGTTCTCCTTGCCACGGACACGAGGTTCATCGACTTCGTGAAATCCATATTCCGCGCTATCCGATGGACGGTTCTCATTCTTATCAAAATATTCGCCATCCTTATCAAAGCGTTCGCCGCGCCCTTCAGGCACTCGCCCGACGAACGGCCACTGGCTCAGGCGGCACCCATTCTCATCGATCCGCCCACCGGCTACGATGATCTCGAATCCTGCGAGGATGCCTTCGAGGATGAAACCCCTTCTCAAATCCTCTGCGGCCTCCTGCCAAATGAGACACGGGATGCTGCATATTCATCCGAACTGCCTTCGTCTGACGATGACATACATGCCATCCTGCCCTATGAAACTGCCGGCGCCAAAGAAGCAGCACCCGGGAACGGCATACCCGACGAGAGCCTCCACCCATCCATGTCAGAATCTTTCGATTCGGCACAAGATCAAGACGATTCCCCAAAAACTGAGGGCGTCGCAGGGATCTTGGCCATCGCACGTGGAAAAAACACCCCCAGGCTGCGCGCCGCAAAGCGAAAACACTCGGTGCCTGCCCTGGAACCCGACTTCGAATTCGACTCCATCCTGCATCCGCAACAAATCGCAGGCCAGATCAGCCGCAATGCCAGCGACGGAACAGAGAAAATCAAACAGGCACCGGGCGTCCTTCCAAACTGGAAACCTCGTTCTATCCTCCGAAAGGGCCAGGCCTCACAAAATGACAGGGAAACCTGCGACCAGCGCTTTACTCAGGATTTCTGCTCAGAATCTGACGAGTTCAACGAAACCGACAGCATTCAGACAGGCAGAAACCTTGACCGGCCACCCAATGTTACCAGAGACATTCTGGCCCAATGCGAAGAAAGCATGGCTTCGCACAAGTTTTCGTTGCCCGTAAGCGTTCAGAATATCGCGCTCGCACCCAATGCCATTACCAGGGTAGCCAACCTTTCTCCACAGCAGCGCCAGGAGGCCGTGCCAACGCCCGTGGCCAGAATGGCTGCGGCCGACACCATTGCCCCCCTCTCCGATGTGCTACAAAAAGAACGCGGACTGGCTTCTGAAAAGAAAACTGCCGTACCGGTGTCATCCGAGTTGCGCAGCCTTATGGCTGAAATGAAAGCAGATACACTGCCCAGCAAAGAACCTGCATCTGGCCAGCGTCCTCCTCAGGCAACCCTGCTCGCAGACCTCGATATCAAACCCGTTTCACGACGACACGCCGAAACGGCCGTTTCCCCGGATACCCCCCTCCTCCCTTCCAGCGCATCTGCCAAAAACACTATCGACCATAGCGATGCCTTTGTCGTGGCACAGGCCAAACAGCGCGCTTCCGAAGACGAACTCAACGAAGCCGATAAGGCGCGAAGACAGAAACTCAGGGAAAAAGCCTACGAATTCCCGCCCCTCTCTCTGCTGCACTACAATCCAGCTTCCGAACAGGGCTACAATCACGACGCTCTGCGAGCGCTGGCCGACAGAATCGAAGAAAAATTCGCCGAATTCAAAATCGAAGGCAGCGTCATGCAGATCTGCCCCGGACCGGTCATCACGCGCTTTGAATATCAACCCGCTGCGGGCACGAAAATCTCAAAGATCGCCAGCCTCTCTGACGACCTTATGATGGCGCTCGAAATCAAATCGATCCGAATCCTGGCACCCATCCCCGGGAAAAACGTCGTCGGCATCGAGATTCCCAACGAAAAGCGCAACACCATCTTCCTTAAGGAAATCATCGCTTCCGAAGCGTTCGTAAAATCCAAAAGCAAACTCACCATCGCCCTGGGACACGACAGCGAGGGTACATCTGTTGTAAGCAACCTCGCCAAAATGCCGCACCTCCTCGTAGCAGGTTCGACGGGAAGCGGAAAATCCGTAGGCATCAACACGATGCTCTGCAGCCTCCTCTATAACGCCACACCGGAAGAGGTAAAACTCATCCTGGTCGATCCCAAATGCCTTGAGTTCAGCATCTATCGCGGCATTCCACACCTCCTCGTACCCCCCATCACGGGCGTCAAAGAAGCCTCCGCCGCACTCGACTGGGCCTGCGAAGAAATGGACAGGCGCTACCAGCTCCTCGCCGATCTCAACGTCCGCAACATCGACGGCTATAACGAACGGATCAAAACCCCCCCCGACAACCGTATTCGGGAAGCACTCAAACAAACAAACGAAAATGGCGAACCCCTGCACCAGTTCATGCCCTACATCGTCATTGTCGTTGACGAATTTGCCGACCTCATCATGCAAGCCGGCAAGGAAATCGAAATCTCCATTGCACGCCTCGCACAAAAGGCCAGAGCCTGCGGCATCCACATCATACTCGCCACTCAGCGCCCTTCAACCAACGTCATCACCGGCGTCATCAAAGCCAACTTCCCGACGCGCCTGGCCTTTCGGGTCTTCAGCCAGATCGACTCCCGAACCATCCTCGACCAAAAAGGTGCCGAAGCACTCCTGGGCATGGGCGACAGCCTCTTTCTCCCGCCCAACAGCGGCATCCTTGAACGCGTTCACGGCGCCTTCGTTTCCGACGAAGAAGTCCAGGCCATCGTCGACTTCCTTTGCGAACAGGGACAGCCACAATACAACCTCGATATCATCACGCCCAAAGAAAATGCCGACGACATCGATTCGGCCTGTGACGATTACAAGGACGACAACATCTACGACAAAGCCGTAAGACTCATCGCCGAAACGCAACAGGCTTCGACAAGCTATTTGCAGCGAAGGCTTAACCTTGGCTACAACCGCGCCGCCAAGCTCATCGATCAGCTCGAAGCAGACGGCATCATCGGACCCGCCAACGGCTCAAAACCCCGCGAAGTCTACATCAATCGAATTTGAGGGAGGGGGCGAAACCCCCGTCGCCTGCGGCGCCTACTTGAGCTCTTCCTCAAGCTTCTTGATTTCCCAGTCGAGGGTGGCGTTCGTTTGCCTTCCGGTGACGATTCCGTTGTAGGCATTCATGATCGTTGTGTGATCGCGGTTAAAGAACTTGCCGAGGACGGGGAAACTCATGTCCGTGTGCGCCCTCAGCAAGTACATCGCCACATGCCGGGGGTGTACGATGGACTTGACACGGGACGAACCCATGATGTCGGCTTCCTTAACATTATAATAGGTACAGATGCGCTTAATGAGCGTTGACGGATCAACGATGACCGCACGCGTCTTAATGAGCGGATCGATGATCTTGACTGCCAGATGCTTGCTGACGCCCATATGATTGAGATCTGCATAGGCCTTGATGCGCATAAAATAGCCTTCCAGCTCACGAACATTCGTCGTGGCCTTCGAAGCGATATAATCTGCCACATCATCAGGCAGAAAAATGCCTTCCGAAGCAGCTTTTTTGTTCAAAATAGCCAGACGCGTCTCATAATCGGGCAGCTGAATATCGCAAATCAACCCGCCATTGAACCGGGATCTCAGGCGCTCTTCCAGACCGGCAATTTCCTGAGGCGGCTTATCGCTGGCCAACACGATCTGACAATGCGCACTCTGCAGGTGATTAAAGGTATGAAAAAACTCGTTCTGGGTGGCATTTTTATTGGCGATGAACTGAATGTCGTCGATGAGCAGAACATCATAGCTGCGACGCATTCTATCGCGAAAAGCCTCCTGAGTCTGCTTTTGTATCGACTCGATCAGATCATTCGTGAACTCTTCGCCGGTCATATAGTGTACACGCAAGCCCGTAGGGGCAATTTCGTTGCCGATAGCATGCATCAGATGCGTTTTGCCCAAACCCACGCCACCGTAAAGGAAGAGCGGGTTATAGGCATCCGCCGGATTGGCAGAGACAGCTTTGGCCGCCGCATAAGCAAACTCATTGCAATCACCCTTGACGAAATTGTCGAAGGTAAAGACGGGATTAAGCCGGCTGGGACTGCGATGTGCTGCACTCTGCGAAAAACGACGTGCAGAGTTGGAATACACAAAATTGGAGCATACCTCCTCACACTCGGAAACATCCTGGATTCGCACTGCTGAATCGCCAAACGGCAGACAGCGGCTGCCAGGTTCGCAGAACGATTTTGGCGCCTGCGCCAATACCGACAAGTCCAGGTGAACGTCATCGCCGCACAATTCCCGCACGACCATGAGAATAGGTTCAGTCGCATTGGCTTCCACCCAATGACAGATCGAAGCATTTGGCAGGCATAGTTCCCACCGTTCCGCATCCATGTGCCGACACGTCAGATGAGACAAATAGTCCTCAAAGACGTCTGTTCGCGTGTGATTCTGAAGGCGCTCCCTAAACCGGGCCCATAGTTCAGCGTTCATAAAACCCATATGCGATAAAACCCCCTCTGTTCCCTCAAATCTATCCGAACGCACAAATCCACTGCGCATGAAGACTCCCTGTACAGAACCCTCATGCGTACCGTTTATGGCGAGAAACCCTACCGGAGCGGTCACATCTTACTCAGAGCCTAAATCCATGGCCTCGCCGCAAACGTAGGACACTTCCGAATCCGAACCTGCGGTATGTCGGCAAGGTAAGTTCTGTGTGGGGACGAAGTCAACACCCTTTTTGCCCGACTGCCGTTGTCACACGCCAACCCACCTGCAAAGATACGTCAAATCGGCATCAACTCACGTTCACGCGTTGACCAAAGAATAATATTCGCTTAATAAACATTAATTTAATATTTAATTATATATTTATAGTTAGCACTATGTTTTATAAAATAATAAAAATAATATATCTTTATATTAATATACTGTAAAATATTACATCCGTCGCTGCTGATTAGAATAATTTGAATCAATTACCATCTATAATATCAAATTTTAAGATACAATATAAATAATATATCATATTACATTTAAATAACATAGTAAAATTCCATAAATTAATAATTATACGAATATTATATCATAGTTCCATCGTTAGGAGCTCGGCCCGTCAGGCTGGAAGTTGTCCACAGGTTCTGTGCGTAACTTGTGAACATCTGTGCGCATGCGTTTTATTCTATGTGGTATTATAGGTTTAGATTTTTATATATTAAATTTAAATAAATTATGAATATAATTTAATATTCGCTGTACGTGCACGTTTCTCTGTGCCTAATTTGGGGATAATGCGTGGACTGACTGTGGATAACTTCCCGCTGTTCGACGAGGCTCTGAAGTTCTCCCGAAGATATCCCTAAGCTTTTCCACAGGCTCTCCACAAGCGCGTGGTTCTGAACGATAAGAATTTTAGCCATTGTCGCGAAGTTATCCAGATATCCCGAGGCCCTATGACAACGGTGACTTAAAAAATACAGATAAGAGATCTGTGTTATTCGGATCTGTGGGCTGTGGACAAATGTGCCGGGCACAGCAGACTCCCGATGACTTCCCCGCTTTGCGGCATGACAGACCATTTATGCCAGATCCGTCCAGCCTTTTCGGCGTGGCATAAGATCCGTCTGCGATGTGGAGCAGTGTCCATCCAGGGTGGAGCAACATTTATCCACAAATCGCGAGTTGCAGCCGCAGACTCTGTATTCGTAGCCAGACAGAGTAAGGATTGGCCTGCAAAGTGACAAATCTGCCGTACGGCATGCGTTTTGCCATTTATGGCGACGCGGCGCTCTTCGCGTCATTCTCTCAAAGGAGGCAAAATGTTTCAGACTTTATCGCGCCCACGTATTGCATTAAAGCTCGTTGGCTTCATGCTGGCAGCATTTTTTACTTTTGCCGGAGCAAGCCAGGTCATGGCCCAGGCGCAGCCAAATGACACCTTCGGATCTGACACTTCCGAATACGAAATTTATGGTTCAGAATATTATGATACTTACGGTTCGGACTATGATGGCATCTATGGTTCCGAATACGACGATCCCTATGATCCTTACGAGAATTACGGCAGCACCTTGCCTGTGGTGGGTTCCCCCTTCGAAACTGCTACAAATCCGTATGATCCTTATGCGGGTTATCAAGATGCCAGGGGTTCCCCCTTGGGTCGAAGAATCGTATGCATCCTGGAAAATAATTCTTCGAAGCCTGCTCTTTCGGACAAAGAACCCCTGCTTTCGAACAGGGGCCCTTTGTTGCAGTTTGGGTTGGGTTATGCGGGGTATTTTATTCCGGCTGGTTATGACGATGAGCCTCAAGGTTCAGCTCACGCTGTTGGGGTAGATCTTAGCGTTGGCTATCGGTGGAATAAGGTTGGTTTTACGTTCGATGTGAATGCGGGTACCATTTTTATGAGTAATTACGATATTTCGCTTCATGTCAGTCTTTTGCTTGCCCATCAGTTTGACAGAATCGAGCTTTGGGGGAAATTAGGGTTTGGTGTTGGTTTTCTCTATCTCAGCTTCAAGTCAAATCTTGGTGTTTCGTATCGTATAGGCGAAATGGTCAGCATTGGTGCTGACTTCACTTATTATTTGATGAACGCTATATTTAGTAGGACTGTTCACAAGTTCGCGCTATCTCCTCATGTCAGGCTGCATTTTTAGCGAAGGGTTTTGGCTCACCTAACAGGCAATGCGACAGCATTGCAGGGGGTTCGGGGGAACGGGTTCCCCCGAGAGCGGGGCGTTGCGGGGCCGGCGATTGAGGCCCCGCACAGGGGGTAGACGCGTATCGGCCGTAGGGGCGGATGGCAATCCGCCCGCCTACGGGCCGATAGCGGCGCAGGGGGCGCGGCCCCCTCAAACAAGGGGCGACCGTCCCTGGTCGCCCGCTTAACGTCCCCGGTTGCTAAACGTCCCTGGTCGCCCGCTAAACGTCCCCCAAAGATATTCCTTGACGCTTGTGCCGTTTATGATGAAAAGTGACGCGCGTCAGTGCCAGATAGCGGTTTTGTTTGTGCTTTATGGGTTCATGATTTGGGGCAGGTAGATGAAGCTTACGATAGATAGAGATATTTTTGCAAAAATTCTTAAGAAAGTCGACGGTGTTTGCTCAAAATCGGGGACTTTTGCGATTTTGAGCAGCTGTCTTATCGAAGCGAGCCGTGGGAGCATTACGATAACGGGCACGGATCTGGACATCACGCTTAAGGTTTTTGACAAAGCGCGTGTCGAGGAAGAAGGTAAAGTCGTGCTGAACTCAAAGCGGCTTCTGGACACTGTTCAGACGCAGCAGCCGGGCAGTGACATCCGCCTGACGACCGAGGGCAATCAGGTGCTCATTGAGTCAGGGAATTTCCGTGCGCGCATTCCCAGCAACGACCTCGCCGAGTTTCCGAGCATCCCCAGCATCAAGACGAATGCATCTTTGACGATGCCGGCATCGACGTTTAAGGATCTGATCGATAAGACGTCGTTTAGCATTTCGCGGGACGATTCGCGCACGGATTTTACGGGTGCGCTTCTGACGATATCACCCAACGGGCGCATTCAGATGGTTTCGACCGATGGGCACCGGTTGTCGCGGATCGAGTCGGTGATCGATGTTTCGGGCGAATTGCCGCGCGGGCTGGAGAGTGGCGTCATTGTGCCTTTAAAGGGGTTAAACGAGATAAGCAAGAACCTGACGGAGGGCGATATCAGCCTGGATCTTTCAGGCGGCAAGATAGTCGTGGCTTCTTCGCAGGTGGCATTTTGCATCAACCTCATTGCGGGCCAGTTTCCCGATTTTTCGAAGGTCATCCCTTCGACGCTCGATCATAAGGCAGTCATCAGGCGCGACGATTTTCAACAGCTGCTTCGGCGTGCATCAATATACACGGCCAAGATCGGGACAATTCGCCTGACGATGTCGCGAGGCCGGCTTGAGGTTTCGACCTTTGATCATCATCACGGCGAGATGCGCGATTTTATCGATTGTGAGTACGATGGATCGGGTGTGACGGCGGGATTTAACTGGCGCTACATTG
Source organism: Pseudomonadota bacterium (assembly GCA_009786045.1). Classification (GTDB taxonomy): domain Bacteria; phylum Myxococcota_A; class Bradymonadia; order UBA4248; family UBA4248; genus WQTY01. Next base: position 10,340 of record WQTY01000010.1, read on the forward strand.
ACCAGATTCTGAGCGTCATAGGCTGTGACATGGTGTCGCTTGAGATTATCGACATGGATTCTCCGGCGGTGGTTCGCGATATTACGACGGATAAGCTCGACTATATTGTCATGCCGATGCAGCTTTAATTTCGTACTGATACACAGTATGAAGTATGTGGCTGCTGCCGCGGCGTCGTCCGTTGCAGACAAAGCATGATGTCTGCCGTCGGCAGTTCATTCGTGACCAACCTTCGCCAGACGTGCCGGAGATGTACGGTTTTGTTTACTGTTGGGAGAATCGATGTCTGGTCTGATGACATTGGGGATAGATATACGAACGGCCTTGTTTGCCTCGGGTGGCGAAGGTGAGGAAACGGCGGAAATCTACCGCCGTGAGGCCAGAGCACTCTATGAGACAAGGCCGGCAGACGCTGCGGCGATGTTGATTGATGCAGCCTATGCCAATGACAGGGACGATGCGCCGACGGAAATCGTCGTTCGGGATCTGATGCTGGCCATGGCGTTGTGCCCTTCGGAAGTCTGGGTGTTTTCGGCCGCAAGACGCCTGATGCAGAAGCATGGCCTGAGCCACGAGGTGTTGTCTCTGATCGAGCATGAAATTGACCTGTCGGTGGCATCAGAGTATCGCATTGCCCTTTGCCTTGAAGCAGCGCAGCTGCTTTGGATCGTGTTGGAGGAAGCAGACGGGGCGCACGCCTGGATCAAGCGAGGTCTTGAGATAGATCCTTCCCACGTTGGCGTTTTGTATGCGGCACTCTGGGTGAGCATGAGTCTTGGGTCGTTTGCCGAGGCATCAGATTATTCGGACAGGCTGGCGCAAATTCTCGGTGCACCGGCAGAGCGATCGGTTTTGTACGCACTGGCCGGAGGCATTCATGCTGCCAAGGGCGATGCCGTGGGTGCGCATGGTTTTTTTTCTCAGGCAGCTGCCTCGGATCGTGCCAATCTTTATGCACATCTCAGGCTTGGCCTCATGGAGGAACGCCTGGCGCATCTTGAGGAAGCGGCTCAGTCTTATATGCAGGCGGCGACGCTCTTCTGCGGGGATTCGTGTTCAGGAGAGTTTTTTTCGCGCGCCGGCCGGCTGTGCTATTTTGCAAAAAACCTCGAAAAGAGCATCTACTACCTTGATGAAGCACGGGCGCGGCTTAACCACCCCTATGATCTGACAGCCATGGCCAGTGAAGTCTGCGAGTGGCTTGGCAATGACATTCGCGTGGCTGAACTTGAGCAGCAGCTTATCGATATGACATCAGATATCGATGAGAAGGTTTCGAGATATCTGAAACTTGCCGATGTTTTCCTCTATCGCCTTGGCGACGAAGATCGTGCCATGGATGCTCTCGAAGCCGTCATGGCGCTGAATCCAAAGTGCCTGACCGTTCGTCAGCGTCTGGCCGCTTTGTATGAAAAGCGTGGTGCCTGGCGTGCCCTGGCAGATCTGCTGGCCTCGGGGGAGGCTTCGCACGATGCCATTCAATGGCGGCTGGCCGAGGCATATTGGCGCAGCGATCAGCTGTCAAAAGCGATTGATGTGCTCCTGTCTTCGTCTTCTGTTCTGTGTCGCTGGCGATTGGACAGAGCATATGAGGCCAGCGGCGATTCTGAAGCGCATGCGCATTTTATTGAAACCTGGTGCAGTTCCGTCCGCGATGAGGGCATGAAGGCCGGGCTCCTGACTCAGCTCGTTACGATTCTTGTTGAGCGGCTTGATGAACCCGAACTTGCCCTGCATTATCTGCAACAGGAAGAGGGTACACGCGTGTCGCGCGATCTTTGCCTGCGCCGAATGCAGATTTTCCATGCCCTTGGACAATATGATGCCCTGTATCGCGCGATGACGGGCTTGGCCGAATCGACAAAAGACGAAGCCGAAGCTTTGATGTGGCGCATGGAAGCCGCCCATGTGTGTTACCATTGTCTTCAGGATGTCGATGGCACTGTTAAGAACCTGAAAACCATCCATGAGATAGCACCGAATTACTTGCCTGCCATCGATATGTTGCACCATGTCGCGCTCTGTGAGGGCAAATTTGCCTGTGTCATTTTGGCGAACCAATGGCGAGATGCTGTGTGGGCAACGCCCGCTGCGCGTCTCGAAACGGCCTGCGAAAATGCGTGGGCCAGTCTGCGCATGGGGGATGCAGAGGCTGCCATGGATTGGTATGCCACCGCCAACCGTATCGCGCCCATGGATCGCTTTAGCCTGCGCACCTATGTTGCGCTGTTGAAGCAAAGCGGACGATGGTCAGAGGCTGCTGAAGTTTTAGAAGCATCCTGTCAGCGTCAGCGTGACCATGCGTTTGCCGGGACAACAACGCTGGAGGACGAAACATCTCAGGCTCTGGAAACAACCGATAGCCAGTGCCAGGAATTCCGGGCCATGACAGCAATGCGCCTTGATATTCGATCCCATTGCCTGTCGCATCCTGTCGGGATTGTCTCGGAAAGGAAAGCCGCTTATCTTGCTGTCCCTTCATGCCGTACCTATCTCGATTACGTCCTTGAGATGCTTGTCGTTGAATCTCATGAAACAGTACTCGCCTCCCTCCTTGAGGCCAACGCAAAGCTTGACGAAGACGACGAGGTCTTGAGCCTCGTGCAGTGGATGATGGCAGAAGTCATGCGGTGCATCGATCCATCTGGCACGAAACGCGACAAGTCGAAAAAATTCATCATGATGCTGAAGCAGAGTCTGGGAAAACCCTATGGCGGCTATTTGCGGGCTGAGATTCTGCGCGCATACCGCGGGTGCCTGAACGACGAAGCGGCCATCTGGCTGGAACAGTATGCCTCGCTGACGACCGATAAATGGATTGCCACCGAGCTCAGACGCGAAGCTTCGCTTCGCTACATTTGGATCGATGAAGACCTGGATGCCGCGCGGCGTGCCTCTCTGGCAGCATACAGACAGGGTGGAAGCGATTGGCGAAGTCTCTGGGAACTGGAACGGTTTGCGGCAGCTACCGAAGATTTTCAGGCCATGGGCGTCCTGCGCGAACGTATGGCGCAATTTGAGGATAACCCCAAGGCCAAGCTGCAAGCGCTCAAAAGTGCACTGGCGCCCTATATCGACGACGATTTGATGGACCATGCCGTGCGTGTTGCGCAGGAGTGTCTCAAAATCGATGCCCATACGTTCAGCGCTCTCCTGACACTTGCGCACGTGGCCGAGGACGGTGACGATCCCCACAGCCTGGCCTGCATCGCCGACAGACTTTCGGCGGCTTCGCACCTTGCAGATAATCGACTGAGCTACGGTTTGTGGGCAGCACAGATTTGGTATGGGCAGCTTGGGAAAGCAGAGCAGGCACTTGCCAGCCTTTCCCACCTCCTTTCAAATGACCCAACCTGTATGCCGGCTATCCTGATGAGCGAACGCTTGCTGGAATCTCTGCACCGCGACGAAGCCCTTGCGAGAATTTATGTCCGCGCCATTGCCGCGCTTCCAGAAGGCAAGACCCAAATCGAAATCCTTCGAAAACACGCAAAATTGCTCGCATTTCACATGCACGATGCCGCTGCTGCCTCCCTGTCTCTGGTGCGCATCCTCAAGCAATTCCCCGAAGATATCGATGCTCTGACCCTTCAGGCCAAGCTTCTGTGCGACCAATCCAGATGGTTCGAAGCCGCCGCTGCCATCGAACAGCTTGCCAAGTCCACAACCCAGGTCGAGCAGAAACGCGAGGCCAACCTCAAGCTGGCCAATATTCTGGTTCACCATATGAACGAGCCAGAACGCGCCAAGCGAATCATGCGCCGCCATCTCAATCAGTTCCCGCACGACATGGCCGCCCTGCGCCTGCTCTACGATATCGCGTGGCTGGATCGAAACTGGCTCGAAGCCAAGGCCACCCTCGACGAAATCTGTGTCCCGGATTCGCCCATCTATCGCTGGGGAAGAATAGCATTCACCCGCGTTGCGCGCGAAGCCTCCTGGAGCCACGATCTGCGAACCCTCTACGAACGGCAGGCCATTGAAGTGGTCGTCGACAGCAGGGATGACTTTGATCAGCTCATCGAAGATTACGCAAAGTATGGCGAAATTCCACGCCTGCTCGAAGTCACCAAACGCGAGCTGTCCCAAATCGGCGACACCACCCGGCAGGCAAAATACCGCGGCTGCATCGCTGCCCTCTACGTCGCCAACCAACAGCACAAAGAAGCACTCGCCTTCCTCTCCGAAGTCATTCACGACTCGCAACACACAGACTGGGCCTACCTGGCACGCGCACAGGCACTCTATTGTGCCGGACAAATCGACAGTGCCGTGGCAGAATTTCGCCGTACCCTGACACAGAACCTCAACCTCAGCCACGCTTTTGAACCCTTTATCGAAGCCCTGAAAAAACTCGGCGACAACGTGGCCTTGTGTGCCGCCCTTGCCCTGCGCGACCATCGGCGCGGCACCCCCCAGCCTTCGGCACCGCGCTGCATACATGGCGTGCCAAGAGGATTCTTCGATATCGAACTCGTCGGGCTCGATCGCAGTTTCATCGAAGCTCAGCGGTATCTGCGGCTGATGTCGCCCTCTATTTTCCCCATCTACGCCCTCCCCGCCACAAAAAATACCTCTTACGAACCTCTTTCCCC
>WQTY01000011.1 GCA_009786045.1 Pseudomonadota bacterium
GGCGAGCGCGATACGCGTCTACCCCCAAAGCGGGGCCTCAATCGCCGGCCCCGCAACGCCCCGCTTCGGGGGAACCAGTTCCCCCGAACCCCCTGCGATGCTGTCGCATCGCTTTGGGATGTCAATGATTACCTTTGGATGACCAGAGTTGCCCCTCTGACGATATTGTTTCCGAACGAAAACCTGTAGGGGCGACAATCTGCCGCCCGTCACCCTCTGCATTACATTGCTTGTGGTATGAAAATTCTATTCGCTATTATGTTTTTCGATGATGCTGTGTATAAGGATATCCAAATCTAAAGGCATATAATTCGTGTTTTCCACCGATACATTGGTGTAATGCTTTTCATCGCTATATTTTAGCTTATGGAGGTGACCGTGGATATTATGACAGTGCGTAAAGTTGCTCTTCTTAAGGCCATTGCCTTTAATCTCTTCGGAAATTGGTTCGTTTGAACAAAGAAAAACAGGTTCATGGCTTAAAATGAAGTAATTATCGACGATAACCGGGTATTTGGATACAAATTCAAATCCCATACCTGTCCATCGTTTGACAAAATCACCCTCGGCGTTATCATGATTTCCCAAAACAATATATTTGCGGCCATGAAGTCTGGATACGATGGATTTTATGTAGTCATGATTTGATTTCAGCGAAAAGTCACCAAGGTGCCAGATAATATCGTCTTTAGACACCACGCTGTTCCAATTTTTAATCAGAACCCTGTCCATTTCATCGGCATCTTTGAACGGCCGTCCTTCGTATTGGATGATGTTGGCATGTCCAAAATGGGTGTCACTGATGATGAATCTTTTCGTGAGCATTTGTTTTTATCCTTGCAGTCGATGAGCGGGATACAACACTTTGGCATGATGGGTTTCTTGCCCGGTTCATCGACATCATCGCGGTTGCGTTTCGCCAGAACACCGGCATCAATGGCGATATATCAGAGAATGACGCGAAAATGTTCTTCTCGGAACTGATTTCGGTAAAAAATCAGTCCACATGGTAAATATTTTGTCACAAACGATCCAGTCTTGGCATAACATAAATGAGGATTTGCGTTGGACCTGTGCTGGCTTACATTGCAGAATCCTCTCTGAAAGGTTTTCAGTAAATTAGGAATAGTCCAATCGGCTGCTGTCGAGGAATACCTGACAGTTCAAATGGTGAACTCATGTGGATAGCATTTGCCCTGGCGGGCGCATTTTTTGCCGGTGTAATGTCTATATTGGCAAAAATAGGCATTAAAAACACGGATTCGAATTTGGCCACGGCGCTCAGAACGATCGTCGTGGTCGTTTTTGCATGGCTGATGGTTTTTGTCGTAGGCTCTCAATCGACTATCGCAGATATCGATGCCAGAAGCCTTGTTTTTCTCGTCTTGTCGGGTTTAGCCACAGGCGGATCGTGGCTTTGCTATTTTCGAGCTTTGCAAATCGGCGATGTGAACAAGGTCGTTCCCGTCGACAAATCCAGCACCGTCCTCACCATGCTTTTGGCCTTTATCTTTCTCGGCGAGGGGTTGACCTGGCTCAAAGTGGCAGCCATGGTGTCGATTGGCATCGGCACATACTTGATGATAGAGCGAAAAGAAACAACACCAGGGGCGGAGAAAGGCCATCGGTGGCTGATGTATGCCGGTCTTTCGGCAGTGTTCGCAAGTCTCACCGCGATTTTGGCCAAGGTTGGCATCGCTGATGTGGAGTCCAATTTGGGCACAGCCATAAGGACTGTCGTTGTCCTTTTTATGGCGTGGCTCATTGTTTTTGCACAGGGCAAGCAACGCGGCATAAAGCAGATTGACAGAAAAAGCTGGTTATTTATGGGGCTGTCCGGTCTTGCTACGGGCTTGTCATGGCTATGCTTCTACCGGGCATTGCAGGAAGGCCCCGCCAGTGTGGTTGTGCCTGTCGATAAGCTGAGCATCGTGATCACTGTTGCCTTCGGCTACTTTATACTGCACGAAAAATTGAAGGCAAAACCACTCGCCGGGCTTCTCATCATCGTCGCAGGCACGCTCAGTCTTTTGATAGTGTGATGAGGGGGGCGACTTGCCGTTCCCCCAACGAAAGGCTTTTACAACTTTGTGCGCCCAATATATCATTCCTGGCTGGGGGGTGTATGATGGCAACGAATGCAGCGGTGGGCAAATGATGGTGGTGGGCACAAAAATCTATGCATACGATGCAGTCATCCAAAAGGATGATGGTATGGATGCTGCGTTTGTGGTGTTTCCATACGATGTCAGGGCAGAGTTCGGAAGAGGGCGCGTGAGGGTTCATGCGACTTTTGACGGGGAGCCTTACGATGGCAGTGTTGTCAACATGGGCGTGAAGAATGCAGATGGTTCGGTTTGTTATCTTATTGGTATCCGAAAGGACATACGGGCGAAGATTGGCAAGCAGGCGGGGGACAGTGTTTGTGTGACGATAAGAGAACGAACATGAAAGGGCAGGTGTGATGTGATTATCGTTTGGAGAGGTTTTGGTTTTTTTATTTTTGATTGTGTGGGTGTGGGGAAACGCGTTCCCCCACAAAAAGAAAACTGAAAATGCTCTAAGAATGATGGGAGACGCCGTATATGAAAATTTCTAAACGAAACATCTTTTTCTTACTCGGAATTGTTGGTTTGATAGTACTGCTCATCGGTGCCTTCACCTTCTACCGCTGGCGTACGTCCGATCGCGTTGCAGATGCTCGCCTTGAGAAGGAACAGCTTCTTGTTGAAAACCTCAACAAGAATGGTCTCGCCATTGACGATGTTCACATTTTGCTTGCAGCATTCAAACAAGAGAAAGAATTGGAGCTTTATGCCAGGAAAAAAGCTGACGAAGTCTACACGTTGATTGCCAGTTATACCATCTGTGCTGTTCCGGGGAATCTTGGGCCAAAACGCCAGTCTGGCGATAAGCAGATGCCAGAGGGCTTTTATCGAATCGACCGATTCAACCCCAAAAGCCGGTTCCATCTTTCACTGGGCATCAATTATCCCAACGAATCCGACAAGATTAAAAGCCAGGCTGAGGATTTGGGCGGGGATATCTTCATCCATGGGTCATGCTATACCATTGGCTGCCTGCCCATGACCGACGACAAAATCAAAGAAATCTACCTCTATGCTGTCTTTGCGCGCGACAATGGACAGAGCAATATCCCCGTCTACATTTTCCCCTTTCGCATGACAGACGATAATCTTCAAACCCATGTCTCGCTGTACGCCGACAATCCAGCGCTCACGGGGTTTTGGGAGAACCTGAAAATCGGTTACGACAAGTTTGTTTCTGAAAAGAGAGCGTTGAATGTATCGGTGAATGAACTTGGGGATTATGTTTTTTAGGTGGTAAAAACAAGGTAAATGAATATTTTTTAAGATAGTGAAATTTTTTCTCTATGCAGAATTCCCTGTTCTTCACAAACATAAAAGCGAGCGCGTATTCGCTTGCGAATAGCGCTCGCCGCAGCCCGTATTTGCGCCTCTGGGGCGCAAATAGGGCGCGTTTTTTAATCGTTTTAGACATTATAAAACGATTGACTCGTGAATATGTACAGATATAATCCTGAACGGGCTTTCAGATAAGGAGTATCTGTATGGCAAAGTACGTCACACCGCCCACATCCTACCGAATTCCCATTTTGCCAACGCTTGCGGCGGTGGGATTGAGTTTGCTTGTGTTGCCTGCCTGCGGTAAATCGCAAACAGATGTGCCAGTGGTTTCCTCAGATGAGGCAATGGTGGATGCCAAGCTTGAAGGTGAGTCTCCAATGGAGACTGCGGAGGATGATGTCTCTGTACCGGTTGAGGATCCGCCAGAAGTGGCCGTGCCCGATGTTGAGGAGCCGCCGGCGGTTCAGCTTGCAGGAGATGTGGTTTTGCTGCCTGAATCTGTGGAGGAGGCAATACCCTTAGATGTTGTTGAGAAGCCATCGAAAGTGCGTCCTGAAAAGCCGCCGGAGGTGCATATTCGTGGTAGAATACGCGGTCCGAGCAATCCGAGGTTTTAGACATGACCAAGAGAGTTGCACCCCCTTCGTCTTATCGTGATCCATTTTTGCCAACACTTGCGGCTGTTGGTATTGGTGTATTGGCGAGCGTTGGTTTATCCGCGTGTATGGGCGCTCCGCCAGTGGATCGCTCTCGCCATGAGAATCCTCCACCGGCGGTGGATGACGATAAAGCGGCACCCTCGCAGGTCGAAGAGGATGTCACACCCCAGGAGATCGTACCTGAGGCGCCGCTCGCTGGTGTGCCGGCCTCAGGGTCATGGCACCCCAAGGTGTCTGAGGATGTCGCACCTGAGGAGAACGTACCTGAGGCGCCGCTCGCTGGTGAGCCGGCCTCAGGGTCATGGCACCCCAAGGTGTCTGGGGATTAGGTATTCGGTGCGGATGCGATATACGATTTGACAACGCCGTTTGTCTTGCTATTTTGTTCATGTGATACGTCTCGCAGATGGCCTGCTGGTTTGTTCTGGCACTTGGCTTTTCTCCAGGAGAAAGATAATGGCGAAAAAAGTTAATCCTCCATCGAACTATTGTGCTCCGATTCTCCCAACGATAGCAGCCCTGGGCATTGGGGTGATGGTAAGTGTGGGTTTAACTGCTTGCGATGAGGAGAGTCATGGCATTCGCCTTGCTGGGGATATTCCTTGTTACGATTGTGAGCCTTGTGAACCTTGTAACCCGTCGAGCATTTGTTTCGATGAAAGTAATCCCGAGTGTAAGATAGATGGGGATCTTCCACTGCCCTGTGAGCCTTGTAATCCGTCGAGTTACTGTTATGACGAGCAACACCCTGAGTGCAAGCTCGGGGGCGATCCTCTGCCACCCTGTGAACCGTGTAACCCGTCGAGCTGGTGCTACGATGAAGCGAATCCCGAGTGCAAGCTCGGCGGNGACCTTCCTGCGTGTGAACCATGTAATCCGTCGAACTGGTGTTACGATGAGGAGAATCCCGAGTGCAAGCTCGGCGGTGTTCCGCCTGCGCCATGTGATCCCTGTGACCCAGTGAGCTGGTGTTTCGATGCGCAGCATCCCGAGTGCATTGGCCCCACAATGGGTGTGCCGCCATTGGATTGTGATCCCTGTGATCCAGCAAGTCTTTGCTTTGATGCGCAGCATCCTGAGTGCGTTGGCCCCACAATGGGTGTACCGCCTATTGATCCCAGCGATGGCGAATAGCCGTGGTCGTCGACCTCATGTTTGAGGCATAGGTCATTTACTTCGAGAGAGTTTAGGGAAATGACGAAAAAAGTTTATCCGCCATCGAACTACCGTGCGCCGATTCTCCCAACGATAGCAGCCTTGGGCATTGGGGTGATGGCGGGTTTTGGTTTGACGGCTTGCGATGAGTCTATAACAACGGTTGGGGTGCCTCCCCTGGATTGTCGCGACCCTTGGCATGATCCTTGTGATCCGACAGATATTTGCTACAACGAACAGCATCCCGGTTGCGAAGAGCCCAAATGTGCAGATGATGATTGGGATTGCTATTTGCAAAAGGAGTGGCCCGATTGTCCAGAAGGTTGTGGGGACCTTGACCGATGTCCCGTGACTTGTGGGTTGCCTCCCCTGGATTGTCGCGATCCTTGGCATGATCCTTGTGATCCGACAGATATTTGCTACAACGAACAGCATCCCGATTGCATTGGTCCGACTGCGGGCGTGCCGCCCATTGATCCCGGCGATGACGAGGAAATCATCGAAGAGGATCCGCCCGATGTCCCCATTGGGGGGATAGCCCCGCCTCCGCCCGATAAACAGCCGTGAACGTTAACATTATTCAGCAGGATCTGTGATGCACGTGACACTGTGTCTCACGCACGATTGCACGTTGCGTTGTGCGTATTGTTATGCGGGAAATAAGCACAAGCGCGCTATGTCGCGTGAGACGGCACTTCAAGCCATTCACTTCGGAATTGAGCGCGCCCTGCTCGAACCTAAGAAGCATCTTACGATGGGGTTCTTTGGCGGCGAGCCGCTGATGTGCTGGGATTTCCTGGTGTGGGCGCATGGGGAGACGGTACGGTGTGCGAAGGCAGCGGGTGTTCGTACTTCGTTTACGGTGACGACGAATCTTACCCTCGTCGATAAGGCTAAGGCAGACTGGCTCGTCGAGCATGGGTTTTCTCTGGGTCTGTCGCTCGACGGCAATGCGGATATGCACAATCATTACCGCGTCTACCCTGACGGCAGTCCCTCGCATGCCGATTGTGTCAGGGGATTGAAATTCCTGACAAATCGCGGGGCGAAGGGCGAAATCATTGCAGTTTATCATCCGGGCACGGTTCGGCATCTTTTCGATTCCGTCAAATATCTTGCCGAGAATTTTGGCTTTATGATTGCGCTCAATCCAGATTTTTCTGCCGAATGGGAAGACGATGACCTTGTGCTGCTTGAGGCACAGTATCGGGCCATCGGCGAGTATTATCTTCATCGTTATCGCAAAGGTGCGCCCATTCGCATCAATTGGCTGGATGGAAAAATTCGCACGCATCTTAAGGGCGGGTACAGCGATTGCGACAAGTGCACCATGGGCAGCGGGGAAATTGCCGTTGCTGCGTCTGGTAATCTGTATCCGTGCGCCAGGCTTGTGGGCAATGACGATGACGAGGCGATTCTTTTGGGAAATGTCGAGACCGGCTATGACGAAGCAGCCTTGCGCCGCATTGTGTCGTGTCGCGGCAATCGCAATGAGGCGTGCCATCATTGTCCTGTCAGGCATCGGTGCATGTGCTGGTGTGGCTGTGTCAATTATGTACAAACCGGTGACATCGGCATTGTTGGCGCATTTAATTGTTTTCACGAAAGGCTCTCTGTCGAGATTTCGGACAGCATTGCCGATACCTTGTGGACAGAGCAAAATCCCTGGTTTATTGCACGGTTTTATAAATCTGTCATTAAGAATAGCTAAACCTTGGCATGGGGCTTGCACTTCGTATATAACCATATAAGTGCAGGCATTGGTTTGGTGCAAGGGGTTTGCTTCAATGTTTGCGTTAACGCCTGGAGGAGATGCTATGAAAAGGATTGGCTTGTTACTTATCGGATTGTGTATTGGCCTGATGTCAATGGGATGCGGGCCAAGCCTGAAAGAGCATTTTGCCCAGGCGCAAAGCTATTCCAGCAGCGTTGCTGCAACGTCGAAAGTCGATGTCTGGATTGATGCAGAACACCTTCCCGGTGGCAGAAGCAGAGGCACGTTGGGCGCAGTGATTTCCACTGTGAATACGGTTTCAACGGTGGCTTCCTACGCCGTCGGTGCCGATCAGAAAGCGCGTCTGCAGGCTTTGATCGATCCAGCCATCCTGGCTGCCCACGTCGATGCATCTTTTGACGAGACATTTGTGGCGCGGATGCAGATTCCCGTTGTCGATAGCGGCGAACCCACCGACATTCGCATCATGATGCGCATCGTCAGGTTTGGCCTGTATGCGGAATCACTTGCAGCGCCCATGATATTCTACATTGCCACGGAAGTGAACGTCGTCCACGTGGCATCCATGACCACCATCTATGAAGACCTGATTGTGATCGAGCGCTCTGCCTCTGACTTTCCGAGGCTGAACTCCATCGCCGGAGGCATTGCGGGTGCGGCTTTCAATATGACGAAATTTTTCGGACTCACTGACGAACAGGTCGCCGAAATCTTCGACATGATGGCATCAGACGCTGGCACCGTGCTGGCCATGCGCCTTGCCAAAGCCATCTACAGATAGCATTGAATAGGAGGCCCACACCCCCTGCGATACTTCGTATCGCTTGTGGGTGAGAGGCAACATGTTTTGTTTTTGGCCTAACTCAGCAATGCGAACGGGGAATGGTATGGTGTAGTGGCAACCCTTGCGGTTGCCCTGTTCTGACTGAGACTGTTTCCTCTGTAGAAAATGTTCCACCCTCTATGGGCAGCTTCCTCTATGCCTGCCTTTCGAAGCCTTGCGTTCATTTGAACATAAAAAATGTTACGTAAATTCAATTTTCGTGATATATTTCCGAGAGCAGGGTTGTTTTAGGCAGGGTGAGCATGGCTTTTGGAGGATGGCAATGGGTAAGGACTATTTCCTGGGGCTGGATATTGGCTCAACGTCAGTGGGTTGGGCGGTTGTCGACAACGATTATAAGGTTGTCAGGAAGTCTGGCAAAGCCCTTTGGGGTGTGCGTTTGTTTGACGAGGCCCAGACGGCGGAGGATCGCCGTAAATTTCGAACCGCTCGCAGGCGCGGGGATCGACGAAAGGTGAGATTAGGTTTGCTGCGGGAGTTTTTTGAGGAGGCCATTGGCAAGGTGGATCCCTGGTTTTTTATGCGCCTCAAAGAGAGCAAGTTTCATCATCGGAAGCTAAAAAATGATGGCACGAGCGACAAGAGCGATCCCATTCAGGATGTACCCTGGATCATTTTCGATACGTGGGAGGCTGAGAAGGCATTCCACACGACCTATCCCACCATTTATCACCTGCGTAAGGATTTGATGTCGAGCACAGAAGCAAAGGATCCACGCTATGTGTACTTGGCGATTCACCACATCCTCAAGCATCGGGGCAACTTTTTGCGCGAAGGCACGTTTAAGGAGGCCCAGGCATTTGGCCCGGTGTGGCAAACTCTCTGCGAAGCCATCGAAGCAGAGTTTGAGGTACAGATTGCGAGCAAAGAAGATGAGACAAAGATCTCTGATTGTTTGAAGCGCGACGAAAAGAAGGAAGCCCGGAGCAAATCTTTGTTGAGTTTGCTAACGTTCGAGGCATCGGAAGGTGCAGAGGATGCGCTTGCTTCGGACAAAAAATTCCAGGATGCGTTTGCAGGTCTGCTGTGCGGCCGAAAAGTGGATCTTGTGTCCATTTTTGGCAAAGAAATTCTGAGTGAAGAGGAAGAAGGGGAGAAAAAAGGCTACAAAATCACCTTCGAGGACGATTTCGATGCCAAAGCAGATGAGCATTTACGAGCTCTGGGTGATGACAATAACGACATTTTGCTCAAGTTTAAGGCCGTCTATGACTGGTCAGTTTTGGCCAAAACGCTTGGAAAGCATAATTTTCTTTCGGAGGCCAAAGTTGAGGTTTACGAAAATCACCAGACGGATCTTAAACGCCTAAAGAAAGTCCTCAAAGCGTATGGCCCAAAGGTTGCCCGCGCCATGTTGGCGCAGGATGCCAAAGACAAGGAAGCCAACTACTGCACCTATGTCGGCAGGTGCCACGTAAACCGGCAGGACGTCATCCTAAAGAAACACAGCACACAGGAGAAATTTTACGAAAGTCTCAAAAAAGTTCTCAAAAAGATTGAAACAGAAAAAGCCGGCGTATGCTTTGCCAAAGAAGCCAGTGAAATCCTTACTGAGATCGATCTCGGCAAATTCCTCCCCAAGCAGGTTAATAAAGACAACGGTGTCATCCCGCATCAGATTCACCTCATGGAGCTTGAGCGCATTCTCGAAAATGCGGGCACTTATCTGCCGTTTTTGAGTGAAAAAGACGATGTTGGTTTATCTGTGGCCGACAAAATCAAAAAACTCCTGACATTCAGGATTCCCTATTATGTGGGGCCGCTAAACCCAACACTTGCAGATCCCAAAACAGGCAACAGGATTTTCAACTATGCGGAGTCGCTCAACGACAAACATAAGCAGGAGGGGGACGATGGCTTTAGCTGGATCGCCAAGAAAAAACCCGACGTTCCGGTTTTGCCCTGGAATTTCGAAGACGTCGTCAACGAAGAAGAATGCGCTAATCGATTCATGCGCCGCCTGACGAGCAAGTGCACGTACCTGACAGCCGAGGACGTGTTGCCCAAGAATTCGCCCACGTACCAGGAATTCATGGTGCTCAACGCCATCAATAATCTGAGCATTCATGGTTCGCGAGATAGTTTTACCCCCGAACTGAAGCAAAAATTGTTTCATGCGCTATTTCGAGAAAAATCCGGCAAAGTGAGCAAAAAGAAGATTGCCGAGTTTTTGCGATGTGATTTCGCCGGTAAAATTGAAGCTGAAAACATCGGCGGCATCGACGATAAAGTCGAAGCAACACTCTCGACCTATCATGCGATGAAGAAGATCTTTGGCAACGCGATGCCAAGTCTCGAAGAGCAAGAAGAAGCCATCCGTTTGCTGGCCATTTTGGGTCAGGCCCCCAAAATGCTCAAAACGCGTATGGCAGTGCTCTTTTCACATGCAGACGAAAAGCAGCTAAAGGCACTGTGCGCCATTCCAGCCGGTGGCTGGGGACGCCTTTCGATGAAGTTTCTTAAGGGCATCGTGGGTTGGGATAAGGAAAGCGCTGGCGAATGCTTCTCCTTGCTCGAATTGATGTGGCAAAGAAACAAGAATATGATGGAACTGTTGCATGGTAGCAACTTTCTCAACGTCATCAACACGGAAAACAACAAACAACCTGGCCACGACCGCCTTACCTACGATGCCGTCGATTCACTCTATGTCTCGCCAGCCGTCAAGCGTCCCATCTGGCAAACCCTGACGATCATCAAAGAGCTGCAGCAGATCCTGGCGGACAAGAAAGGGGAGGGGGAGGAGAAATTTACCTTTAAGAAGGTTTTCATTGAGGTGGCGCGCGATATCGACGAGAAAAACGAAAAAAAGAAACCCAAATCGAGAAAAGACAAACTCGTTGAGCTTTACAAAAAATGCAAAGAGGAAGAACGAGAAGGTCTGCTCAGTTCACTCGATAACAAAGCCGATGAAGATCTGAGACAAGATAGACTCTATCTTTACTATACCCAGCTTGGGCGCTGCATGTATACTGGCAGACATATTGATATCGAAAGCCTCAATAACTTTAATGTTTATGACATCGATCATATTTATCCTCAAAGCAAAGTTAAGGATGATAGTCTGTCGAACAGAGTGCTGGTGTGCCGCGAGCATAATGCACGTAAAGAAGACAAATATCCTCTTCCGCCAGAGATTCGCGACAATATGGCTGACTTTTGGCAACTACTGCGTGCCAAAGATCTCATCTCGAAACCTAAGTTTGAACGCCTTAAACGGCAGACGGACTTTACGGCGGACGAAGAGGCAAACTTTGTGGCGAGGCAGCTTGTCGAAGTGCGCCAAAGCACCAAGGCCGTAGCCGAAATTCTGAAACGTGCGATGTCCAAGACAGAAATTGTCTATTCGAAAGCAGGAAACGTGTCTGACTTTCGACAACTTGTGTCCGGTAATGACGCAGACCTCGGCGGACACCTCGAATTCGTCAAACTTCGGGACTTAAACAACTATCACCATGCCAAGGATGCTTACCTTAACGTCGTTGTGGGCAACGTGTATCACGAAAAGTTCACAGCCGATCCCCGCGTGTTCTTCGCCACCATGAAGGACAAGGAAGGATACAGCATGAAACCCAAAAGCATCTTTGGTGCTGATCTTGAGCAAGGCAAAGACGACAACAAAAGGCTCATCTGGACGTGCGGCCGGGAGGGCACCATCCAAACGGTGGCAGTTCAGATCGCAAAGAACAACATCTTTGTCACGCGAATGGTCACCGAAACCAAAGCCGGGTTTTACGACCAGATGCCGGTCAAAAAGAAGGATTCGCTCATTCCGCTCAAATCGAACGATCCCAGACTCCAGGACACCACACGATATGGCGGATACAACAAGGATTCTGGCGCGTACTGGATTCTGGTCGAGCACACCGTCAAGGGGAAAGGCAAAAAAGCGAAGGAGGAACGCGTCCGCTCCCTTGAGTACGTGCCCGTGCGCTATGCCAAAAGCGTGGAAACGGATGATACTTTTTTGCAACAGTATTGTCGTGAGGAGTTGGGGTTGGAGAATCCAGACATTCGCCTTGATAAGATTCGTGCAAAGTCAGTCATCAAGATAAACGGTTTCCCGTTTTGTGTAACAGGGAGATCGGGGGATGGCTTGATATTTCATCACTGCGTGGAGTTGTGTTTAGCACCTGATGAAGTCAAGTGTCTCAAGGCTGTGTTGAAGTTTGTTGAGCGGCGAAAAGAAGCCAAACGCAACAAGCGAGAGCTTGGCTATCGAGTCGAATACGATGGCTTCACAGAAGCCGACACGCTACATTTGTACCGGAGTTTTTTGAAAAAATTTGAAAGTGGAATTTATAAAAAAAGCAATACGCTCAAAGGGTGGGCAAAGACTTTGAACAGTGGTGTAAACCATTTCGATGCACTCAGCATAGAAGAACGTTGCGATGTACTTGCGGAGGTACTGTTTTTCTTCCAATGCAACCGTGTGTACAGTGATATCAGCAAGATCGGCGGACAATCCACGACGGGAAATATTAAGATTTCGAGAACAGTTTCAAACCTTGACTCCGCCATTCTCATTCATCAATCGCCGACGGGGTTCTATACCCAATATGTCGATTTGCTGACGGTGTAGCCATGGTTGCCGCTTAATATCAAACGCTGATGCTCACTAAACCACCCCGCCCTTCGGGTACCCCTCCAAAGGAGGGGAATTTGGAAGCTCTCTTGTTCGACATTTTTTGCCTATCACGAAGCCTGTCGCCCTCTACCCCAAAGCGATACGCAGTATCGCAGGGGGTGTGGGGGAACGGGTTCCCCCACAAAAAAATAAAAGAGGGTCGCGATGAGTTGGCGAGTTGTGGTGATATCGGGCATTGCCAAGTTGGAGTTGCGGCTTGGTTATCTGGTGGTTCGGCAGGAGACGACGACGCGCATTCATCTGAGCGAGATCTATGCGCTCATGGTCGAGTCAACGGCAGTGTCTTTGACGGCAGCTTTGCTTAGTGCCCTTGTCCAGAACAAGGTGAAAGTTATTTTTTGCGATGAGCGCCGAAATCCCGTGTCGGAGCTCATGCCATGCTATGGGTGCCACGATACGAGCCTGAAGATTGGGCAGCAAGTCAAGTGGGATGAAGCGCGAAAAGTCGAAGTCTGGACAGCCATCGTTGCCAACAAAATTAAGCAGCAGCAAAGGGTACTTCTTGCTTTGGGACAGGGCGAAGCTGCCGGCATGCTGGAGGAATACATCGCGCAGCTTTTGCCCGGCGACACGACCAACCGGGAGGGCCATGCGGCAAAGGTCTATTTTAATGCTGCGTTTGGAGGTGCGTTTGCGCGCGGCAAAGAAGGCCCCATCAACGCGGCACTCAATTATGGCTACAGCGTTTTGCTGTCAGCCTTTAACCGCGAGATCGTCGGGGCAGGTTATCTAACGCAGCTCGGATTGTGGCACGCCAACCGCTTTAACCTCTTTAACCTCTCGTCCGATTTGATGGAGCCCTACCGGCCGCTTGTCGACATCGCTGCTTTGCGCCTGAATCCGGAATCTTTCGGGTCAGCCGAAAAGCGAGTCATGGCAAACGTGCTCAATGGCGGCATTGTGATGGATGGCAAAAATTACCACGTCATCTATGCCATTTCACAGTATGTCAGAAGCGTGTTGAATGTGCTCAACGAAGAGGCAGAGATTGCGGGTTTGAAGTTTTACGAGCATGGTAAGCTCGAAATGGATGCCTTTTTGGAGCCATCGTAATGCACGAAACCCCTCGTTCCCTGGGGAATGAGGGGCTTGTGGTGTGTGCAGAAAACACTCGCTTGGAGGCATTTATCTAGTCATAGCATTCAACTTTTCCGTAATTAGCAACGCAAACGCCATTTGGCGTTTTTGCACACTTGACCTGGCCATAATTGGCTTTGCAATCGTAGCCACAGTCGCCTGTGCCGTAATTAGTGAGACAGCTTGCTCTTGGCCAATTCCATGCTCTCCTTGCATTAAAATATGTGCAAAATATTTGTCCATAGTTAGCTTTGCAGGCGCCCGAAGGTGTATTTGCGCACTTGACTTGACCATAGTTGGCAACGCAATGGTAGCCACAAGCCGTTTGGCCATAATTTGTAATGCACTGTCTTTCCTGCGCCGAAGCGATAGAAGGCAGGATAAAGAGAGTGGCGATGAATAATAGTGCAGTAGAAAGACGTTTCATGGGGACCTCCAAAAAAGCATTCGATAAAGTTAAATGATGACGCTCCGAGGTGAAGCGTTTCATGCCTGACGAGCCGGTTTGGCTCACTGTTTTGGTTTTTGCCAGAAGCATGCCAACTCTATGACAAAAATGTCACCCTATTTTTGAACAGACGGACGCGCTGCGGTGCCCCTCCTCTACAGCGACGAAGCATGCCAGACGATTTGGAACCCTCTTAATGAACATCCTCAAGCACTAACTTTCATGCGGGCTGTCTGCCGCCATTGTGCCAAACCGCTTGTTATCTGCTGGTATTTTTATTCGCGAGGATAATAATCAATGCTTGCGGCAAGAAAAGCCAAAACCCGGAACCTGGTTCAACGACACACCCAAAAATCGTGAATATCAACAGGCTGTAACCAAAAGACAGAGGCGCAGGCTTTTGTTCTTTCTTGATGTAATGATGCAGGACTTGGCCGAGAAGGATAATAAAAATCCCACAGATGAAGAACCATATCGCGAATGCACGTGTATAATCCAGCGATGCGACGTTGTATAGTCCGTCCTGAATGATTTTCAAAAATGCTTCTTTTCCGAGAGCAATCGCTACAATAGTATGGAGTATCCCTGTCGCAACGAGGAATATGCCACTATACTTCCAAATTTTCCTGTTTTTCATTTATATGTCCCTGGGAAATGTTCCGCCATGAACTGACTGTGGAATGCCTCATAGCCTGCATCGTCTTTTTCAGTCCTCTCAAACTCAGGTGCCCAGCTGTCATGTATTCCGCCGCCGGCAAGATAGCCCGGTTTAAGCTCAAACGCCATAAAGGCATCCGCCAACGAGCCATCCGCCAGGGCAAGGCCATATTCGAGCGCGCGCCGGAACCCGAGCTTTGGATAATAGGCTGGCACGCCCACGATCAAAACCGCAGGATAGCCCATCTCGCGCGCTTT
>WQTY01000012.1 GCA_009786045.1 Pseudomonadota bacterium
CGGTACGCCCCCAAGTCCGCGTCTACGCGCTACAGGCTGGAACTTCAGCAAACCATCCAATACCCCAACGCCACCCCCCTCCAGGCCAAACTCTCTGCCACGCTGAACTTTTCCCCCGACAGAAAAGCCTCTCCCAGCGAATTTCGCACGCTCATGCACATCACAGACGTCGACGTCGACGTCCACGACGACGACCGCATACTCGAACTCGCCAGCGCAGGCAGGATGCTCGAAGGCATCACCCTCGAATTCAGGCTCGACCCCCAGCTCGGTATCGGCAAAGCACTCCCCCTGACCAAAGCCAACCCCCAGGTCACGCGAATCCTCTACATCGTGTCCGATCTCATGCGCCAAACCTGGCCCGCCCTCCCCGAACAGCCCATCGGCGATGCCGCCCAGTGGACGATCACCAACGACACGCTCCAATCCCAGGGATTCGCCACCACCACCACCATCACCCGAAAAGGCGACGCCCTGCGCGCCGAATCCAAACAGACAAAACACCCCACCAAAGAAAGCCCCGCCCGGATCGAAGCCACGGCACAGGTCGATTCGACCCTCACACACGGCCAGATCATCCAGGCCACAGGCACATTCGACAGCCGCATCCATGACGGCGGCGATACCCCAATCCTGCAAAAAACGACCTTCTCGCTGACCCATATTCCCGAAACATGACCAAAATACCCATCGTCCCAGTTGAACAGCATCAGGAAATCTGATATGTGCACAAAGATCTTGGATTCGTACATCAATTCAAGCGCATTGATTGGTTTGTCTCATCAACGGGCTCTAAACGACGGGCCTTAAGAGTATTAGGAGGAATACCGTGCTAAAACGACATAAGTTGTGCCTTATGGTGAGCGCATTTGCATTAGCGGGCCTGACCGTTTACGGCTGCCCGGATGAGCCACCCATCGTCTGTCACCCGGATGATCCCATTTGTAACAACATAGTAGGTGGTTGCGAAACAGACGACTGCTGTAAAGAGGTAGGTACGTGCTGTGATGATGGCATTTGCTGTAGCAAAAAATGTAAAGAAGTTCCCAGTGTATGTAAAGTCGGTGTGAGTTGTCTGAATGAAACGCAATGCAATGCAGGCGAAGCATTGATGTGGTGCCGGTGCGCATCATCGCCCAACCTCACTCAGACAGATGCGCGCTGCAGAGGTATGAGTTACAACAGATGCCACTCTGATATTGGCTCATGCGACTGGGCAGGTTGCCGGCCTCCTCTTAAGCTTGAAGAGGGCAGTGACTGCAACACTGGTTGCGATGATTTAGTAATAAACGATCAAACGGTTATGACTGCAGAGCAACTAGAAAGGGGGTGTTGCACGCTCGCGCTGGCGTTACAATATCCTGGTGCAGATTTTGACGGCGACGGCATCCCCAACGGCATTGAGATCACTGCCGGCTGGAATCCCTGCAATCCCGATACGGATGGCGACGGCGTGCCCGATGGCATGGAGGATCTTAACCGCGACGGCAAGATCGAGACGATCCTGGGCGAGACCGATCCTAACGATCCCCATTCAAAACCAAACGTCGAGGGTGGCGAAGCCCATGCAAGGGCAGCCGTCTGCAACTATGACACAATGATAGCGGGCGGCACCTCCGAAGCGTTCAACAGAATGCGCATTGCCAAGTTCGAAGATGTCAACTACACCGTTCATGGCGGCCAGGTGGCCACTTTCAACGATACCACCAATAACGTGTACGGCTTCTTTGTCCGCGGCGACTCGTACGAAGGCAAGATTTTGTTCTCGACCGCCTTCCCGGCAGGCAATGACATCATCCATTCCTTCGTCGAAGAATCGAACTTTACGTCGAGCGTGCCATTGGGCACATGGCTTGAGAATGGTATCTATCATAAAGAACTGCAGGTGGTTCCCGATCACCGTGTTCAGCGCCTCAAGTACGCGGTCGAGCTTAAGGCTGGCAAGTCCCTTGAGGAATTCCGCAACGCGCTCGTAAAACCGCTCGCCAGCTCTGTCTCCATCAGCGCATCCTCCTCAAGAACGCTTTGCAACGGCGGGGAAGATGGTGCGCGGGCAAGTGTTTCTCTGGTCCGTTCTATTCACAGCGAAGGTTACGTCATTTATGGCATGGCAGTCGCCTGTGAATCCACCGTCCGATCCGGATCCGTCGCAACGCTCAATCGCATGGATGACGTCATCTCCGGCACCATGGTCGCCTCCTCCGACTACGTCCCCTTCCGTCGCTTCGTGTGCCAGTCCAAACAGTTTGGGGATGCCACGGGTATGGTCGACTTTATCTGGGTCGTCGACAACTCCGGTTCGATGGCCGACGAGCTCGAAAACGTTGCCAACACGGCGAACCTGTTCGTCGACAGGCTGGTGACAAGCGGCATCGACTATCGCGTAGCCGTCACCACGACAGATTCATTCATCGTAGACGAATGGCCTGCTGCCGTTGGCGGTGCCACCGGCAGAAATTCGGCAGATTATTTCAACCCGATGGCACTGCGGCACAGGGTTGCACCCTGGGGCTTCCTCAGCACAAACCCAACTGGGCTCAAAACGGAATTCGTTGCAATGGTAAGCCTGTGGGGCGCCTGCACGCGCTTCGGCGCAAGCGGCAAAAACATCTGCGGCTGGGGACGGGAAGATGGATTCCGAAGCGGCGTCGTGGCGCTTCAGCGCCTGACAGATGACTTCCCCACAAAACTCGCCTACTGCTCAAGTTCAAGTTTGACAGCCACCGTAGAACACATTGAGGGGCTGTGTCATCCAGAAACAGGCACCAAGCCTTCGGATCCCAAGTGCACGGACATGAGTCTTCAGGGATATGGCTGCTTTTATGATCCTAAACACCCTGATTGTCATACAAGGATGTCCCGCTGTTCCCTCCGCGAGAAAGCCCTCAAGTACATCGTCTGGGTTTCGGACGAAGAATCCAGGCAGTTCAAAGAGCCCGTGGATATGGATAACAACGGCTATTTCTCCATCAATGAGAACAATGGCCTGCCTGAGGCAAATGCCCCCAGGATATGCATCTGCAAAACAGGCTATGCACTCAAAGTCGATCAGGAAATCGTCGAAGGCAGTGTAAAGTATGAGTATTCGATGCATAAGGGCGAGTTCGATGCCACGTATAATCCGACAACGGGCACATGTACACTCAAACCGGGCGTGGTCGCCGAGGGCTATTGCAATCCGAAGCTGGCTCCTGTGTTCGCAGGTGGGCAGTTCGCCTTTGACGAAACTTCCACGCTTGAAGAGGTGTATGAGAAAAACCCGGATTACTACCATATGTTGCAGTACTACATGCAGCAATATCGCAAGTATGCTGGCGAGGGTGGCATTGCGGCCTTTGCCATCGTGGGCGATCACAAACAGTTAGGTGGGTTCTGCGCAGCGCTCGACGGCAACAATCCTGCCGCAACAGAGGGCTCTGACTATGGGTTGTCCTATATCCTCGCGGCGCGCTACCTGAGCGCCGGCGAAGATGGCACCGGTAAAGGCGGTGGCTATGCGAGTATCTGCAACCCGCAATTCGATCAGATCGTCTCAAGTATCGTTGAAGATGCTGTCGGCCGCGTTGGTTCACACCCCTTAAAGGGCTATCCGATTTCCTCGACGATCAAAGTGTCCCTGAAAACTCAAGGAAACGACGCCATTGAGTTGACACGCGGGGCAACAACGAACGGCTGGAGCTATGATGCTTCTCAGAACGCCATCGTGTTCGCGGGTCTGAACCCAGCCCCCAGCCCCACTGACTATATTGCCATTGCATACGTCATTTGGACAAAGGATGAGGGCTAGTCGCCTGTATGGTTCCCAAAAGCGCCCTCCCCCACCGGGGTGGGCGCTTTTTTTGTAAGATGCACGGGTTTTCACCCGAATGCGGGATAGTTTAAGGCGTGCGCGCAATCCGCGTCCTCAGGGCGCTGGATCTTTGGGAGGTTTAAATGGATACGCATAAACCTGACACGACAACGGATGAGACAACGGCAGAAGCTGCAACAGCAGATGAGACGATGACGAACGTGGCGGCGCCTGAGACCGAAGGTATGCCCGACCTAATGGCGCCGCTAAGCTCGCCGCGCGAGGCGCTCGAACGTTATGGTGCCTGGTTCATCCTGGTGTGTTTGCGTTACATGCGCGCATACGGTGATCGCCTGACCAACGATTCCGGGGGGTATTCTCCAGATAGTGCATCGGCGCCTGAGCTCATTCATACGGTCGTGGGCGGTGCATCACAGGCAGGGCAGACCTGGCTGGATGAGCGAAAAATCCCGCCAATGCAGTGGTGTCACGGTCTGTCCATGTACGTTTTGGAGGATATCGGCAAACGTACCGCGCTAACGCTCGAACAAATGAAGACCGGCTGCAGGCTTTCCGAAATTCTGCCGATTGAGGCTTTCCGGGCAGCATTTGATTTGAACGATTTGGAGTTCTACTTCGTCCTTTGTGTGGCGCTCGTGCAATACAATGATCGCTATATGCGTGCCTGGCGCTATGCCACGGGGGCGACGTCGAAGACGCGCATCAACGTGGAATTTCTGTTGAGAGCACTCGAGTTTTTGGCGAGTAACCCAGAGACCATGCGCAACGTCCTGCGCGAAGACGGTGCACTCCGCCGTTACGGTCTGATCAAGCTCGTCGAGGCCGATGGCTGGGGGACAGAAACGCCACTGGCCTATGCCAGTGTCGTCGTGCCGAATCGCATCGTAGCATACTTCTTGGGTGAGAACGCTGATTTCGTGCCCGAAGGCTGCCGGATGCTGGCATCGGGCGACGATGGCGAAGCTGTTTCGCACAACAGCGCTTGTGAGAAAGAGATTCTGAGCAGTTTGAGCAAACCATGGGCACGGCTGGCAATCATCGGCTACGAGGGCCTTGGGCGCACATCGTCTGTGCTGCACGTGGCAAATAAGCTTGGGGCACCACTGCTTTCGCTGGATCTCAATCGCTATGGCGAGTTGATGGCAAAGCTCGATTCGAAAAAGCAGCTCTTTAATTTGGCCGAACTCATGCGAGAGATTCGGCTGTCAGGCGCGATCCTCGTCGTTTCCTGCGATGGGCTTTCGACAGAAACAGAGACTTGGCTGCAAGCCAATGCGCGCCCCCTGCGCGAACGTTTCGAATCAGAAACACATCTCAGGATTTGCGTCACGCTGCAGCGCCAAACGCGGCTGACGCGTTCGATTTTTGGCAATCTTCACGAGATCATCTACCCCGTGCCGACGCGCGATGTTCAGCCAGAACTCTGGGTACAGGCCCTTGAACCCTACCTTTCGCCCGAACGCGCGCAGGATACCGCACAGGTCATGTCGAAGGGCTACTGCCTGAGCTACGCAGAAATCCGCGCAACGGTCGAGCAAACCCTTGCCCGGCGCGCCATGCGCTCGCCTGACCACTCGCTCACGCCAGAGTACCTCACCGAAACGCTCAACAAATCGCGCGGGCACAAACTCGAAGGCCTCGCCACACTGCGCAGCACCATGCTCTACCTCGACGACATCGTGCTGTCACCCGACATCCGAAAGGTACTCGACGACGTTCTAAACTTCGCGCGCTATCGCGACACCGTCATGCAGGACTGGGGATTCCACAAATACAACGTCTCTGGCGCAGGCCTGAGCGTGCTCTTTTCCGGCGTGCCCGGCACCGGAAAAACCCTCACCTCGCTGGTTCTGGCACACGAACTCGGACGCGCACTCTACGTCATCGATCTCTCGCAAGTCGTTGACAAGTACATTGGCGAAACCGAAAAACGCCTCGGGCTCATCTTCGACGAAGCCGAACGATCGCAGGCCATGCTGCTCTTTGACGAGGCAGATGCACTCTTTGCCAAGCGCACCAACGTCAAAAGCTCCAACGACCGCTACGCCAACCTCGAAGTCAACTACCTGCTCCAGCGCCTCGAAGCCTACAGCGGCGTCTCCATCCTGACCACCAACTTCAGCGGCGGCCTCGACGAAGCACTCGCTCGCCGCATCCAATTCAAAATCGAATTCCCC
This sequence comes from Pseudomonadota bacterium, assembly GCA_009786045.1. GTDB lineage: Bacteria > Myxococcota_A > Bradymonadia > UBA4248 > UBA4248 > WQTY01. Next base: position 5,989 of record WQTY01000012.1, read on the forward strand.
ATGCCCGACACCTCCGAGCGGGTCGATCTCTGGCGCCGCCTCATCCCCGTAAACGCGCCCCTGGCCAAAGACATTAACTTCCGCGCCATCGCCTCACACTTCGAAATGAGCGGCGGACACATCAAAAACGCCGTCTTCCGCGCCGCCATCCAGGCCGCAGCCCAACACAAACCCATCAACCACGACATGCTCTGGGACGCTGCCCTGCTCGTCTACCGCGAAATGGGACACGTCGTGCGCGATTCGGACGATTATTAAGGCCACTCGGGGGAGCATTGCTCCCCCGGACCCCCTGCGATACTGCGTATCGCGTTGAGAGGCGCTGATCTGTATGGGCGTTGTGCTACGCCCTGCACGGCAAGGTAAACATTTTTTAATTGCCGTTTGACAGGCAGGCATCGGTTGTGGGAGAGTGAACTGGATGGATACTATTGTGTTGATGGAACTTGCCAGCATTAAGTGAGGTGAAATCATGGAGAAACTGACAACGACAGATCAGGCGCTTGAGAAGAAATCAGTGGATGTGGCGGGTACAGATGGATCGGAAGGCAGTGCTGAAGAGTACGAAGAGGCCGAAAAATCCTTAGATACGAAGGTAAGCGAGGCCTTGATTGCCAATGACATGCCTAAAGCAAAAAATCTGATTAAAGGCGCTTTCTGGACTTCAGGGTTGAAAGCGATCGCCACAAACACCACCATGATGAATGACTTACTGGCAAAGCCCAGTAGCGATGAGCTTAACGTCTGCCTCGACAGATTATACGAACACGTCACCGATGTTGGTGTTCTTAAAAAATGCATCAAGGCACGCTTTGGCGTTGACTTGGTTGGCACAGCTGAAGTCGACGCCTCAACCAATACTGTCAACGGTACCATAACAAATGCAACAGAAGTAAATCAATTCATCAGCAATAAGACTGTAGTAGAGTGGGGGCCCAATGGTGTCAAAGGTGTTTATAGATCCCTCCTTTTACTGCCTCCCTCCCATTGGCCCCAAATAAATGGTATCACGACGACGAACACAACCACTGGTACAGGGGGATCCGCAAATAAAAACTCAGGATGTCTCAAAGTCGATTACCAGGAGGCAGCTCCCAAAAAACTCGTAAGTAGCACATCATATTGCGACAAAGGCGATGCTCAGCACAAGCTCTCACTGCTTGACACCACCGTTGTTCATGAAATCGGGCATGTTATTGATAAAGGCGATAGATATTCTGGAGATCCAGTTTTTCGTGCAATTTCCGGTTGGGAAAATAAAGGGATGGCAGATAATGCTAATGCACCTGCACTTCGCACAGCGATTGAAGGATGTGCGCAAGTCGCCTACCCCACGTTGCTCACTGGCGAGCGAGGTATTGTCGAAAAAGGTGCTGAATTGTTGATTGAGAACAAAAGCGCTGACCCAGGCGATATTCAGACCCAGCTTGACCAAGCGTATAGTGATCTAACCAAGGATCCAGCTGGCCAAACAGGCTCTTTCCGAAGTTCTGGGGATCTGGCAACAGAGCTCACCAATAACTGTACGGTCTACAATCACATCCTAAGATCTTGGGCCAATAAGAGTCCTTGGATGAGAGGAAAACGAAGTGATATGAATCGCCAGATTCACCAAGGTTACAATAATGATGTCTGGTATTCCTTCAACAATGCAGCATATGACAAGAAAATCAGCAAATACCAACTGCGCGATCCAGGCGAGGAATTTGCTGAGCTCTATGCGACCTACCATGTTGCAAAACCCAAAGGCAAAGGGCTTAAGCAAGATCATATAAATTGGATCATCGCTAATGACTTACACAAAGATCCATAGTGACGGATGGTTGGGCAAAAAATGGTCATCAAACACCTCATGCCTTCGGGCCTCATCATCATGGTAGTATGCATGTCTTGTTCATCGGCTTCCTCCCAACCTTCGCCTCAAGAATCTGCTCAATTCCCCAATCCAACGCCTGTCGCTGAGAATCCAGATGCAACATGGGGCAACGATATGACTCGTGCTTCTTTGCTCAGAGATAGCGCCGATACCAAGGTCACTATGGCTGTTGTTGAGGCGTCCCTGAGCGCTGGCCAAGAAGCCTATGCTCGCTATCGCATTGGCAACTTAGCCTTCGTCGAAATCATGACCTTGCCTCACCCAGAGGAAAAAGATGTCAATGCGACACATCAATACGTTGCAGTCATCCTCGGTGACAAACCGCGCTTGGTAAGCCTTCCCGACAAAGTACTTTTTGCCCACTTCGCTAAAAATATCCGGCCCAATCCTGACAAAATCGACAGTAGGAACCGCATTAGAACAGCATTGCTGCTTGCAACGGATTCAGGGAGTTATGAAGATGAGCCTACCCCCACCTGGACTGATGAGGGTGGCACGCTAATCATCCACTATCGCAGATATGTTAACTCAAGCAACACCGGTAAATCATACCCAATACTGCAGGAATGCACGCTTATTGTCGATGTCAATCAGGACTTTACACTGAAGTGTATCGAGCGGAAGTAGGTTAAAAGGATGCCCCTAAGACAGGCATGGCTGTAGAAGGCCCACCATCTTTCAACGTAAAGTTATACAACGCTTTGGCTATTAACAATTTAGAATTGGCAGAAAGCCTGATCCTAGGAGCATCTTTTAAAGAGTTAATGGATAGTCAAACAATCGTCCATAATAAGGGGAAAAACCTTCAAACATTACATGCCGACTGCATAAACTATGAAGCTGGAGAGGACGCTACTGCTGTTAAGCAGGCTTTAGATACTGGAAACGGAAAGTTAGCATATGCCTTGATTATGGGAGCATCTGACGTGGGCTTGCGCAAAGTTGCCATGAACGAGAACCTGGTGATATCTTTGTTGTTGTGCCAAAATATGGATAAGCTTTGCCTTTACAGCTGTCTCGACAGGTTATACGAGCATATCAACGACATTGGCACTTTTGGAGTGTGCACCAAGAAACGCTTCGCAAATAATCAAGAGGTTGCAATAATGGGTGCAATAGTGGGACTAAAGAGGCTTGGCGAAGCCAAGCGCCTTTACCGGTACTACTTAAGCACTGAAGTTGCTGGATTGTCTCATACATTAGAGCAACTCAACTTAGATCAAGCCCTACCGACCTTTGCTCAAAGCAAGAGTGACATGCTGCGCTTGAAAAACGTTCCCCGAGAATATAAGGACCAGTTACACAAGCTATTTGACAGACAATATACGGAGATCAACGATGTTGAGCTGCTTGCAAGCTGGATCTTGGAGCGTTTCGAAGTTGATTTGACTGGCATGACCAAAGAAGGACAAATCTTCTTGCACTACCTCCGCGATCACGATGGAGGGAATGCGAAAGACTGGACAATTGAGGGAGTCAGGCACGTTTACAAGTGTCTCATGCTGTTGCCCCCATCCCATGTGAAAAAAGTGAATGCCATCGCAGCACAGAACACTGATCGTTTTGGCGATGACAAAGGTGTGCTAGGCTCTGCCACTATGATGTATGCTGGAGTTAAGCTCAACTACAATAGCAAAAATCCAGAAGCGAACGTGGAAAGCAATAATGCACGTGATGAAAAGGATGCTAAAATTGGCCTTTCTCTGCTTGACACCACCATTGTTCACGAAATTGGGCACCTAGTTGATGGATACAAGACATACTCTGGGGCTGATGACTTTCGGGAAACTTCAGGTTGGAAGGAAGAAAAGGACCCTCTTGAACTTGTCAAAAGTATTGAAGCTAGTGTGAAACAAGAGTTTTCAAATCTCTCTGTTTCTAACCGCAAGTTTAACGTCAAAGAACAAGAAATTGCTCGAAAATGTGCAGGCTTACTGACCAGTAGCAAAGATGCCAGTACAAACACTATGAAGACCAATCTTGAAGCCGAATTCACACAGCGCAAACTACCCCACTATTGGAGCCTGTTCGGTCCAAGTTCTACATGTTGCTATGTGAATGAAATGATACCAGTGATCGAGAAAAGCAAAGTTTATCAGCATATCCTTAGATCCAAAGCATCCAATGCTCCTTGGCAGGCTGGCAGACGCGATGATATGGAGCGTCAAATCCACGAAAGTTATGATGGTGCTTGGTATTCATTCAAGAAAGAAGCTTATGAAAAAAAGATTAGCAATTACCAATTCTGCAATCCAGCTGAAGAATTTGCCGAACTTTATGCTGCCTACCATGTTACAAAATTTAATGATAAAGACACTAGGCCTGAAGGGAAACTCCCAAATGGCCGTGATAAGTTCAATGAAGATCATCTAAAATGGTTCGAAAGCAAAGGCCTGCACAACGGACTACCTGCATCAACGAATGCAGCCAAACAGACGGATCCTCCCAAGTAGAAGAAAATATTACGCCAACGCCCATCCAAATGCCGAGCACCTTTCGTCATGAGGGTCAACATGCAAAAACTCTGCACTCTCCTCGCCCTGTTGCTGACACTATGCCCCCTCAGTGGATGCAACAAAACAGAAGTGAATACTGAAGCGGACACTGAGAGACAAAAACAGCCCATAGCAGACGAATTTGTCAAAGAATCTGGGGCAATTAAAGTTGATGCTTCCCCGAAAACTGACGAACCGACTATTGAAGCAACACCCGACGTTCCCTCCCCAGCGGATCAAAACGTTTCGGAAGGGGATCAGGTTGTGTCGGAGGACGAATTTGACCCAAACGAGCTTGCCTCGGACGCATCGGGGAATGAGATGCATTCAGACGACCCCAAATCGCCCTGCAAACCCGACTGGGATCCAGAATCAAAGCGTATTACAGGTGTTGAGCTCAGATATCATCCACCCGGCCCGACCCATCGGCTGGATTTCACAGAAGATGGCGCTGTCCTGAAAAGGACGCAGTACTGTCCTGAGAAAAAGAAAAACATCACCCATGTCCTGGCTGAATATACCCCTGCGGATGCGCAGCAGCTGGCGGAGAAATTTGCGGCGCTTCATACGGAATGCTGGAAGGCAAGCTACAGCGACAAGGGCAGTATTGTTGGAGGCGGCTGGATACTGATTGTCGAGTTTGCGGATCGCACGCATATCGCAAGCAAAGCTGAATATAAAGATCCTCTTCCTTCCAACTATGAGGCAATGGCAGATCTCCTCATGGTTGCACCTGACCTAGTGACAATATACAGGGAAAATAGCAGGGAAGAATAGCTGTCCAAAAGCGCAGCGAAATCCAGCGCAAATCGGCTCTGCTCAAGCTGTTGAGCTCTCGACAGACGTCCGCCCCCAAGCATTCAGGGGGCGCGTATGGACGAAGGCCATAGCGCCCCGGGCGGGCGTATTTGGGCTTTGCCCAAATAGCCGCCCTACACGACGCCATGGATGCCTCACCTCAGAATGAGAAGTGGTGGCAAATGTCACGAGCTGCCCACGCAACGTTTTCCCGAAGCGGCGTTTGACAAAGGGGGGAGAGTGTGGGAGAATATATGGAGGTGTGTTGTGTGAATGACGTAAACTTAAGAGGTGCGGCCATGGAGAAAACGACAAAATCAGATCTGGCGCTTGAGACAAAATCTGCGGTTGCGGAAAGCGCGAGTGCCGAAAAGGCTGCGGATGAAAGTACCGAGGAGGTGCCCAAATCCCTTGAGACAAAGATAAGCGAGGCACTGGTTGCCAAAGATGAACCTCAGGTATGTGCGCTGATAGCTGAGGCGCCCAAGACTGAGCTGGCGCATATCGGCACGAACTCAACATTGATGACCGACTTGATGAAACTGCTTTTGAGCGCCTCCCTTGAGGAGAGCATACTCCATCCTTGCCTTGATTTGCTGTATGCGCATGTAGACGATGTTGACGCTCTGAAAGAAAGCATCAAAGTGCGCTTTGGCGTCGACTTGATTGATTCGGGTGATGTTGGCAGTTCAACCTTAAGAGATAAAGATGCCGTAGATGAGTTCACCAATGGTGAAACCCTAGAGGATTGGGGCCCCAACGGTGCCATAGGCGTTTATAGAAGTCTCCTTTTACTGCCGCCCAGTCATTGGGCTCAAATAAATGGCATCACAACACAGGATATTTCAAATGGTGCGGGAGGATATGCAATTCCCTACTATAAATGCCTCAATGTCGATTACGACGAGCTGAACACGGATGTTCTCGTAGAAGATATGTACTGCGACGAGGGCGACACTCAATACGACCTCCGTTTGCTTGACACCACGGTTGTCCACGAAATTGGGCACGTGATTGACGAAAGTAAAGATCCACCCTACTCAGCAGACCCCGACTTCCAAAAAATCTCTGGCTGGAAGTTCGAAGGAAACAGACCAAATGAGCTCGCCGATGTGATTGAAGGGTATGCAGGCAGTAAAGCCTATGCTGACACTGATATGCCGCTTAATGCAGATGAAAAAGCTGTTGCCAAGGAGGGTGCAATTCTGTTGCTCGGCAATGAGAATGCGGACGTGAATGACTGCATTGCAAAGCCATACAATGATGCCATCAGTGATGGCAAAGCTGCTAGCTTACGACCATATCGAGAGATGAAAAATGCGTGTCTGTCGGGTAAGCTCTACCAACATATCATGCGCTCCTGGCCATCTAAAGATCCATGGATGAAAGGACTGCAAAGCGACATGAGCAGACAGATTCACAAGCCATACGACTGGAAAGGCTGGTATTCTTTCGACAATGCTGCCTTTAACGATAAAATCAGCAGATATCAGTTGCGCGATCCTGGTGAAGAGTTTGCCGAGGCTTATGCCACCTACCACGTTGGCGGGCCAGATAAGGTGCCTAAACATAAGGATTGGATTGAGAAGCACAACTTGCATAAGGATCCCTCCAACTGACAGATAACAGTTACCCCCCCTCAGACACCTTATGCCTAAGAACATCATACTCCTCATATTCATGGTGACATGCATGTCTTGTTCATCGACTTCCTCACAGCCCACGCCCCAGAAAACTACCCAAACTTCAGCCAGTGAATCTGCTCAGGCTGCTTCACCTGCTGTTGAAAGCGCACAAACGACATGGGGCGATGATATGACCCGCGCTTCTTTGCTTGGAGATAGCACGGACAGGCAAATGGCTATGGCTGTCATTGAAGCAACCTTAACGTCTAACCAGGAAAGCTATGTTCACTTTAAGCTCGGCAATCTGGCCTTCGGCGAAGTCGTCACTATGCCTCATCCAAGCGCCAGAGACATCAATGCTGCACGCCAGAGTGTTGCCGTTATCCTTGGTAAAAACCCGTACCTGGTGAATCTTCCCGACAAAGTGCTCTTTGCCCATTTTGCCAAAAACATTCGGCCCAATCCCGATGTGCTTGAGGTCGATCAACGCACTAGGGCAGCATTGTTACTCGCAACGGATTCAGGCCGTTTCGAAGATGAACCTGCTCCAACCTGGACTGATGAGGATGGCACACTTGTCATCCACTACTACAGATACGTTCACCAGGGGCGAGGTCGGGCACGCCCAAAGCTGAACGAATGCACCCTTACCGTCGATGCCAATCAGGTGTTCACACACGAATGCATCGACCGGGGCTATGGTGATAAATAGTCTTTGGCAGGCGTTCGTCTGCATTTGAGGTAGACGAAAAATGGCCCTCGAACACCTTGGGCCTCACCATCACGGCGGTGTGTATGTCTTGTTCGTCGGTTCCCCGTGCTTTCTGGCACCACCTCATGTCATGCTGAAATCCTCCGCCCCCAAGCATTCAGGGGGCGCGTATGGACGAAGGCCATAGCGCCCCGGGCGGGCGTATTTGGGCAAGGCCCAAATAGCCGCCCCACACGACGCCCTGGATGCCCCATTGTCCGCACACCGTTTTCCCGAAGTGATGTTTGACAGAGGGAGGAGGGTGTGGGATAATAAGTGAGGATTGTTGTGTGTGGATAACGTGAACTAAAGAGGTGCTGCCATGGAGAAGACAACAAAAACAGATCTGGCGCTTGAGACAAAATCTGCGGCTGCGGAAAGCGCGAGTGCCGAAAAGGCTGCAGATGAGAGCACCGAAGAGGCGCCCAAGTCTTTCGAGACGAAGATCAGCGAGGCCCTGAATGCCAAGAAAAATATCGAGGTATACAGTATGATGGTGCGCCCTTCCGAAGCAGACCTGAAGGCCGTCGCCACGAACTCGGCGTTGATGACGAGCCTGATGGAGACGCTCAGCGGGCATCAGCTCAATTATTGTCTCGACAAACTGTACGATCATGTCACCAGCATTGATGTGCTCGAAAAGTGCATCCTGTATCGCTTTAATGTCAACATGGGCGCAACAAGCGAGCAAGGAATGAAGTTTAAGGCATGGCTGCTGACTGAGGATATCAAGGATGCGGATGGCAACGTCACCGGCAAGCGCGATCTCGAAAAGCGATGGACGGTCGTTGGCGCCAAGCGCGTTTACAAGTGCCTGCAGCTATTGCCAGCGTCCCACGTGGCCATGGTTAACGACATCACGACGAAGAACACGACCAATGGCAACGGCGGTGTGGCCGTCGGTTCCTATGGGGTTTTTAACGTCGACTATACAAACTCGAAGCCGGATTTGACGGCAGGCGAAGTCGGATACTGCGGCAACAGCACCACCGACTATAAATACGACCTCCCCACGCTTGATACCACCATTGTTCACGAACTT
>WQTY01000013.1 GCA_009786045.1 Pseudomonadota bacterium
GCTTCGGCGTCCGCCCACGTCATCCAGGTTCTTGATGCGCACGGCACACCTGCCATATCGGAGATAACCCTGAGCGACGTCCCAGCGCTCAACGGCGAGCGCTGGGTGACGCGCTGCCAGGACGCGACATTCGTTGCCATCTGTAAGCCAAACACGACCCGCACGGTGACCGCAACAGCCCCCAACGGCACGCAGGCCTCCAAAACGGTGCGCTGTACCGAAAACACCGTTACGCAAGTCACACTCTCGCTCGAAGGCTGGACATTCGACCGAAACCGCGAAACAGCCCTCTGGCAGGCCACATGCCCGGACGAAAATTTCTGCCGACGGCTGTACGGCGTCGATGCCATCTGCGATTTGCGCCGCAATATGTGCCCGGCCCTGCCCGCCAATCGCTATTGCCTCATTGATGACGTCTGCATTGCCGCCGGCACTCAGGTATCCCTAAGCACCATGGGAACGGTGATCTGCGATCCCATCCAAAGCCCGCGCAGCTGGACAATGCGCAGTCGGTGATTCGGTGGGCTTTGCGAAGGACAACCGCAAGGGTTGTCCCTGCTGATGAAAATTTTTTGTCCCTCGTGACGATTTTTCGTCCATTGCCCGCAAAATGTTGCCTTTTATTTTAAGGGGGGCTTTGCGTAGGGCCTACATGTAGTTTTGAGTGGGACTGCGCCCCCTGCGCCGCTATTGGCCGCGTGCGGCCAATACGCGTCTACCCCCTTTGCGGGGCTCAATCGCCGCCCCGCAACGCCCGGCTTGGGCAGGGCGACCGCATCATAGATATTTATTCTATTCTTGCAGGCCGGCTTTTCGAAGCCGTTCAATGAAAGCGGCTTTCCTTGCTTGTGTCTGGTACAGCATCTTGACGCGCTGGGCGAAATGAATACTTTCAATACTGGTGCTGTGAATGGCGAGTTCTTGCAGATCCAGGATGAGCTGCAGAGCGCGGTCATAGCTTTTGGCGTTTTTGGCTTCCACGAGTGCGTTAATCTCTGTCCATAGTTTAGTTTCGCTGCCAATGAGAGAATGAATGTGCTTTTGCCTGGCGATAGCGGCCTCGCGTTCTTGTCTGGCTTTTTCCTTTGCTTGTTTAGCAATTTCAATGCGCCTGCGTTCCGCTGCATAAAGCTCGGCTGCCTGGCGAAGTTGGCCCACGGTTCTTTCATTATGCAAGGGACTGGCTTGAGCAGTTTGTGTTTTGAGAAACCTTTGCAACAGCACTGCAATGGGAGCATGGTTGCCTTTGAGCATAAGTTCTGTCAGGATGTTGTCCTTTTCCGTGCTTGGAAGCTCGCCAATCCAGGCATGCAGTATTTTTTGATCTATGCCGGTATCGACCAGGACTGGACTGGTCTCGGCCGCCACATGCAGGAGGTCAAAATCAATGTGCAGGAATTCTGCCAGGTTTTGAAGGGATGAGCTGAGTTGCCCAAGACCAGGTGGCACAGGCGGCTCAACCATGTCATCGTCGATCTCGTCGAATTGTACACAAAGGAGCCAGCCGAGATAAAGCAGCCGCAAATCTCCGCGCGCAAGTTCGGTGCGTACGGAAATGAGGGATGACATAGCATTTGTACAAATTTCGCAATCCTCACAGTCTCCCCAACTTCCGCCGTCTTCATCCATGTACTCAAACGTCAGGATGACTTTATCCGGCTCTGCTTTGACACAGGCGCTGCTTTCGCAGCAGTACGCCTTGGCAGTTGCAGCGTCGAGTAAATCAGAAGGTAAACGGAGCTTCAGCGTGCGCGTACCCCAGCTGGCATAGTAGACGAACGCATCGAAGTAGTTTGCTATCCAGACATCTTCATCTCCCTTAAAATCGCCCCAGTGGTACTCGTTGGTAAAGCTCGCAGATGTAATCCGCGCCCGCGACGAGCAGTTCCGCAGCGCCTCCATCTCTTCTTTAGTGAGTGAGCGGTCGAGCGCGCGGAATTCATAACTGGTATTCGCTCAAGGATGTGTCTCCGTGTTTAGGTTAAACGCTTAATGCAGTTGTTGCGCACTGTCGGAATGCCGACAACGGTTGCGATATATCAGACATTTGCCCTGTGTGTTTGACTTTTTGGGGTGGGGGCAGCAGCCCCCTGCGCCGCTATGGGCCGCACGCGGCCAATACGCGTCTACCCCCTCTGCGGGGCTCAATCGCCGCCCCGCAACGCCTGGCTCGGGCAGGGCGACTAGGGCAAATCAGCTAAAGTTTTACGGTCGTACAGAGGATTTTTAGCACCACACCACAAAAACTATTGCTATGGTTTAGTTGAAACGGCGTACTACTCTAACTATCCACCCACATTTCGCATTGGCCAATGACGGTAGCGATGGCATCCTCCATACCCTCGGGCGGGTACTTATATTTCTTAAGCAATCTCTTAACCATTCGGCGCATTTATCGAGCTTTATTCGATGTCCAAGTACCAGCATTTCAAGCGATTGCTCTGAACGTTTAGCGATAGGCTCTTGATGTCAAGACCACTTTTGTGTTACAATTAAAGCAGATATTGGTTTGGTCGAAGGAGCACAGAAATGTATCTCGCCAAAGAAGTCAGACAAAGAGCTGAAAATGCCGTTCAAAGCAACAGGCTTGTCGGGAATACGGTTTTCTCAGATGACGAATACGAAGCACTGCTTGAGTACACTCGCGATGCTGCGCAAAGCGGCAGATTGCTTAGCCGCAGCGCCTTCAGCAGCGACAAGGATGAGCGTGTGCATTTTGTGACGCTTGTCGAGATGACAAAACGCTGGAAACTGACTGATGATGGCATAGATGATAGTAGATTTTGGCCGTACATTCTAAAGACACTCATTGGTGCTGAAACGCACGCCGGGTTATATAAAGCATTTACCGAGACGATTCGTAGGCTCCACGATACCGGTAACATCGTTATGGCGAATGTGCACAAGAAGTATTATGCAACGCTCATGATACATGCCTTTGCACCGCCCAAAAGTGTTCGGGAATTTTTAAACCTGAGCTACAACCTGTACAAATATGATTTAGACTTCAATTACACACAGAGCGACAGGTTTGTTTGTGAAATCGCCACAGACCGTTTTTGCGAGATAGTGCAGAGCTCTGTGGGCAATGACAGAACCGTTTCTATTGGCAGCAACGCCTATGGCATACTCGTCGGTTTGCGCTCACTTGCGTTAAACAATGACACGCGCGCTGATTTCGTCGCGCTGCTTGATACGGCATTAAAATCCATACACACACTGTTTTATCGACAAACCTGTAAGGCTGAGACATATTTTGAAAAAATGATAGATGATTGGTGGCAAACCAAACGGAGACAGGTTGGCTATGATCGCAGAATGACACATAAAACTCAGCCTGCTGTCCCTGCAAACAATGTCGTCCCAAAGTTCATGTACGACAATGGCAAAGTCTCTCTCGCTATTCCGCCCATTCGATTGGGGTGGGACAAATCTGCCAAAGTGCATCTTGACATCTTTGTTGGCAACGCGTGCGAGCCGCAAGAATCCAAAGCATTGTCCACCAAGACTGGCGAGCTGACGATAACGACCAGGCAGGAAATGCTGGAACTCAATTCATTGATGCAAAGCGATGAAGTCATACACTTGCGCGTTAAAATTACTGATGGCGCCAAGGTGCTCTGCAATAAAACCATGGATAGAGAATTCATTCTGTTTGATGGCGAAAACGAGGTGTTAAGCCATGTCTGCAAAGTGAATAACTACTTTGTCTACACCCGAATGATAGATCAGCTAAGCACGCCCGCAGAGATATCTACTGTTGCGCTCAACGTCTACAATATTTATCCCAAAGCTGGCGAGAAGTTGTCTGGCACAAACCGGCAAGTGCTTTTTGTGGATAAAACGTTTACTGCAAACAAAAATGGTGTTGCTTTCCTGCTCGAAAGCCTGCCAAATTGCGAATGGCGATTTGCCGATACCGGTTGTAGTGTTTACAGCGGTATGGTCAGGCTATTACTTCCCAGCGACGCTGCACTCAATGGCCTGAAACTGAACATTGACAACAAACCACATTTGGTTTCAACACTAAAACCTGTTCAGGAAGATGACTATCTCGTCTTTGATATCACTGACCGAATACCCACATTCGAGCCTGTTATCCTCTCTTTGTATTCACATCGTGATGAAAAGGTTCTTTTTAAGGAAAGAATCGCTTTTTTTCCCAATCTTCGTGTCAAACTTGCTAAATCGGTTTTCTATGGCGATGATGAAAAAATACTGGAGATTTCTGATAATGGCATAAACACTGTTTTGCATTGGGATAACACACAGAACGAGATCGTTTGCCCGCTTCGTGATGGCGAGCTTATCGTCAGCATTCCCTACATAAAATGGCGCATTGACGACAAACCATGGCACAATGCACCGCTGCAAAAAATCGTTTGGTACAAAAAACTGTTTCATAATGGTTCGCTCCTGGAAATCGACTCGCCTTTTGATGGCACTAAAGCAGAGTTGATTGCTGTGTTGGATGGCGAACCAGAGACTATAGAACGCAACAAAACTAACGGAAAATTCGAGATTGGCAGATACATTTATGCCAACGAACACAAAACAGAGATTGTCTTTGCACTATCGGGATTGGACAATCTTATTGACTTGTTTGCCGTTTCTACCGAAGAACATTTTATTGCCAACCCGCTTGTATATTCTGGTGGCAAGTTATTGTGGCAAGTCGAGGATAGCTTTGTCGGTGATGAAAATAGACAGTTTTCGGTGAACTTCAGCGCCACAGATAAGAAAATAATCATCAAGGACAGGCTCACATCTGACGACAGCGACATAGAAGACATCAGCGATGGTGTATATGCTTTTAATGTTAGCTCAAAAGGCAGTGGGCTGTTTACAACGAAGTCTAAAGTATTTTACAAAGGCGAGATCATCGTCGGACAAAAAGAAAAGTTTCTGTTTGCCAACAAGTGTATCAAATTGGTTTATGTCAGTGGTGAGCTTACGCAGAAAGAAAGATCAAAAGATTATTGGAAACAATTCAAATTTGAGTATTTCATTGACAACATTCAATTTGTAGAAAACGACGACGACAAACACTACATAGGAAAGTTGTATTGTCTTGATAAGTATGGTGAAAAAATACACTTGAACAAAATGCAAAATGAACTCGATAGCTATGACAGAGTGAATCCTGTGCGCATAGATCTTGTCACCGATAACACATGTGAGATTAATGCAGGGTACAGTACGAATAGCGGTGATTGCGATTTGGGTGGTTTAATCTATGACAGAGAACAGGAATCGCTCTGCAACATCAATCTAAAACGCGATGTTAAGGGAAGATATTTTTGCATTAACTACTATAAATTCAGGGTCGAACAATGAACTGCAATGGCAATGATACTTGCAAGCAAATTGAATGGACGGTGGTTTGTGTCAACGAGTTTGCAAAAAATTTCGAATTAACACCAAGAAATGCGTTTCACTACCTAAACGCATTCGGAGGCATTAAATTTCTTATGGAACACTATGTGGCCGAACACATGCTGTCATTCGACGACGCTGTTGATGATCTCATTTTTGTTTGCAGACAAAATGGGGGGGGATTGTAATGCTTCTATATCATGGCTCAAACACAGAAATCATTGAGATAGACTTGAAAAAGTGTCGCCCCTATAAGGACTTTGGCAGAGGATTTTATCTCACAACCATTGAGAGTCAAGCACAGCGAATGGCCAAGAGAACATGCAGGATGTATTCTGGTGTGCCTGTCGTAACAACATTCTCCTTTGACCTGAATGCTTATGAATACCGTCAACTGTTTGTTAAGCGTTTTGATGCTCCTACGATTGAATGGGCGCAATTTGTTTTGAACAATCGTAATCGCCATTTTGTTGACATTGATCACATCCATTGCAATCATGACAACAAATACGATGTCGTCGTTGGCCCTGTGGCAAATGACGATATCGCCGTTCTGTTTCGAACCTACACGAAAGGATTTATTGATGATACCTCCCTGGTAAACGGAATGATGTTTAGAAAACTCAATGACCAGTATTCGTTTCATACTGAAAGATCCATTGCTTTACTTTCAAAAATTGAGGCTAAAACCTATGAATAGCACACAAGAAGCACTCATCGAATACATCGTACAGGATATCATCCTGTTCCTGACACAAGATAATGCTATTGAAATTGATGCAGCCATGATGATGTTCTATAATTCGCAGACATATTTAAAGCTATATGATATTGAAACTGGACTATACCTTGAAGGCTCTGCATATGTTTATGAATTTTTAAAAGAAGAGTTGAATGTGCAGGACAATGCGGTTTGTTAGTCGTTTCCGACTGTCGTCGATCTGTAGAACTTTTGCTTAATGACTATCGATTTTCGACAACAACACAAAGAATAGTCCTCCCGCCCAACCATTACAGAGAGAAGCAGCATGTTTAACCCAGCAGTCGCCGCGCAGAGAATCAAGAATGACTACATTGGATACCTGTCGACTTCGTTTCGTTTTAGCGACCAGACACAGCAGAGACGTTTGCTTGAGGAACTTGATAAAACTGTTTCTAACGGGCCTTTCGTAGAGATCAAAGACGCTTTTGTCACTGGCAAGTCTATAGCTGATTTGATTGATAACGGCACTTTGTCGCCGCTGTTTAGAAAGTTAGAAAGCGACAAGCACGCGAATTATGCGCGAAAACTCCCCGTCGAACGCCCGCTGTATCTTCACCAGGAAAAAGCCATAGAAAAAATAGTCGCAGGCGAAAACATCGTGGTGTCGACAGGAACGGGCAGCGGCAAGACGCACTGCTTTATCATTCCTGTTTTGGATACCCTTTTGCGCGAGCAGGCTGCTGGCACACTTTGCGAAGGCGTGCGAGCTATATTCGTTTACCCGATGAACGCACTCGCCAATGACCAAATCAAGGGATTGCGCGAAATCCTTATGGCATACCCACGTATTACTTTCGGTGTCTATAACGGCGGCACAGAACACAAAGAGGCAGACGCAATCAAGCTATACGAAGCAATGTATGCCAACGAAAAGTACCCAGAGCTTAGGAAGCGTTTGCCGAACGAATTGCTGTCGCGCGAAGAAATGAAAAAGAAACCGCCGCACATTTTGTTTACCAATTATGCCATGCTTGAGCACATGCTCTTTCGGCCGGGCGATGACGGCATTTTTTCGAATTCCAACTTTAAGTATGTCATTTTAGACGAAGCACATGTGTATGCTGGCGCAAAAGGTATCGAAACCGCTCTGCTCATGGGGCGCCTTAAAGGCAGAATTCGCAGTGAAGGAACGCCGCAGTTTATTCTTACCTCGGCAACACTCGGCGGTGACATGCCAGAGAGCAATGCAAGGGTCGTCGAGTTTGCAAGTCGGTTGACGGGGTGCGAGTTTTTTCAAGACGCCGTCATTACGGCCTATCGTGATACCGCAAGGATGTCAGGTGCCTGCATGACATNCCCGCCGCATTTGTATTGCGAGCTGGCGAACGATGAAAAATCCCTGCGAGACGTGCTGTCTTTGCACAGCATCGCGTTTTCGTCCACGGCAAAAAACGAAGAAATACTTTACGATCTGATAGAAAAAACCGACTTGTATGCAGCAATGCGCCAGCTTGGCAGTTTGATCACGCTTGATGACTTTGCACAGAGACTTGACGTTTCGGGCGAGGTCGCTGTGTCTTTTGTGGCACTCTGCGCAAAAGCACAGAAAGGCGGAAAACCTCTCGTTGATATTCGCTATCATTTCTTTTTGCGGGCATTGGATGGCGGCTATCTGGCGCTGGATTATCCGCAAAGTTTTTCGTTAGTACGGCGAGATCGCTATCAAGATAAAGCGCAGATGTTCGAGATTGCCGTGTGCGAAGATTGCGGTGAGATCGCAATTGTGGGCAAACAAGAGTATGGCAAACTCGTAAGAGCGCCCGCTATTTACTCAACAGAGCTCTACCAGGTAATGTCCGACAAAACACTCAAAACACTCGGGGTGTGGGAAGACGACGAAGAGAATGCCACAAACAGCGAAGATACAGGTAAGAAAGCCAAAACAAGTGCGAAAAAAGTCGATGTGGATTTTGTCTTGTGTAAATCGTGCGGTGCGATGGTGACGGCAGACGAGGTACACAATGCCTGGTGTTCTTGTGGGAATACAAGCAGTGCAAAAATTCGAAGACTTCTGACGAAAGGGGACGAAAATTCGAGAAAATGCCTCTGCTGCAACGCGACGTTTAGGAGCTTTCGTGTTGGTTTCGAAGCGGCAACAAGTGTTCTTGCTACATCGCTGTACGAGCAAATCCCAGAATACACTTACGCTTTCGAAGAAATTCCCACAGACAAACCACCATCAAAAAGCATTTTTGGTGCCAATAAAGTGAATACAAAGCGCAAAGAAAAGACAGGCAGTCAGTTTTTGATTTTTTCAGACAGCCGCCAGGGCGCGGCAAAGTTTGCGTGTTATCTGTCCGATGCCTACAAGGAGTTTTTGCGGCGACGCGGTATATGGAGCGTAGCAAACGAAGAAGCCATCCGATTTGCGCGCGGAATTACGGCAAGCGACTTTGTGGGTGTGTTGGACAATTTCTATTCTTCACATAAACTTTTTAGAAGCAGCAATGCAGACACAGCGCAATCGTCTATTATCGAAAACCGCCGCAACGCGTGGATTGCTGTACTCAACGAGCTATACAACTGCAACCGCGATACGTCGCTTGTGTCGCTTGGAAAATTGCAGTTTGTGTATGCAGGCAATACTGACGATATTGTCAATGCAGTAGTCGAAAATTACAAAATTGCCAAGCCGGACGCACAAAACTTTCTAAACTACCTCGCCTTCGAAATCGTCCGCGCAGGCGCCATTGCCACAGACAAGCCCACCGATATCAACGATGAAGACAGAAAATATATCTTTTTCACACAAGCGCAATGTCTTGTAACGAAAAACAAAGATAAATCGGTGGCACATTCACAACCGTTTCTGCCATCAAGACGACAGCTAAAAAATGGAGCGAACGCTTTTTACAAATCTCATAAGCTTGACGTGACGAAGCAAGTTCTCAACGTCGATGACAACGACGCAGTAGAATTTCTCGAACAATACTGGGATTACCTGGTATCCGAAGACAATCCGCATCGCCTGCAAACAAAAGACGGCAAGGGATTTTATGCGCAGGCAAGCAGTTTTATCGTCTTTTTTGGGAATCATGCAACACTCTGGCAGTGCGATCAGTGCAAAAAAGTGTCGCAGTTTGGCATTGCCAATAAGTGCATTCGCACGAACTGCAGCGGGCGCATAACACGGCTCGATTCGGAAGATTTTTGCCGCAATAATTACTATGCACAGATCTACGAGAGCCAAAAGACACAACCGTTATTCGTAAAAGAGCACACGGCACAACTGGCTAAAAAAGAAGCTCTCAATTACCAGCAAATGTTTGTCCGCAAAGAGATCAACGCCTTGTCGAGTTCGACGACATTCGAAATGGGCGTCGATGTTGGCGACTTGGAAACCGTGTTTTTGCGAAATTTCCCACCACTCGCTTCGAACTATGCCCAAAGAGTGGGGCGCGCCGGCAGAAGCATTCATGCCGCCGCATTTGCCCTCACCTTTGCGCGCCTTAGTTCGCACGATTTCACGTATTTTGACCGCCCCAAAGACATGATCAACGGCATCATTTTTCCGCCGATGTTCAAGCTTGAGAACACAAAGATCATCAAACGCCATATTTATGCTGTTGCACTGAGCCAATATCTCCAGCAACACCCCGAACTTTACAAAGGCAATGATGCTTCTGCATTTATCAATGACAAAGGCTACGAGGGGTTTGTGTCGTGGCTCAAAACAGAGCCAACAGAACTTAAAGAGTTGCTAAAAAAATCGCTTCCAAACGATTTGTGGCATCTGCAATCGATAGAAATAGAAACATTTGGCTGGCTCAATGACTTCTATGGTACGAAAGGCAGATTTACAACACATATTGCCGAATATGAGGGAAATGTAACCTACCTCACCAAAGAGCGAGACAAGGCACTGAAAGCCAAAGATACGGCCGTTGCGTCCATCTTTGACCGCAAACTTAAGCACTATCAAAAGAACGATCTGATTGACTTTCTCGTGCGAGGCAATCTTTTGCCCAAATATGGTTTCCCTGTGGATTCTGTCGAACTGTCGCAGAATTTGTCCTCTTTCGATTTTAAGTCGCTCAATCTCAATCGCGATCTGGCGATTGCCATTGCAGAGTACGCCCCATCCGCAGAAGTTGTTGCCGATGGCAAACTCTATACGAGCCGCTACATCCGAAAACCTATCGTGAACAAAACCGAGATGCGCAGTTTCGAGACCTCTCATTTCGCAACATGTGCGAACTGCGAGCATATCAATTACAGCAAAATGCCCGTGAGCGAAGAAGGGAGGCCGTGCGTCATTTGTGGCTCAAAACTGCATCTGCGAGATTTTAGCCAGAGCATAGAGCCGCGAGCGGGATTTATCGCTGAGAGTGATGTCAGAGAAGTGCCCATGCGTTCGCAGGAGAGAAAATACAAAACAGAGGCCATCTATATTGGTGACAAAACCGCTCTCCCCATCGACACGTTCGACTATCCTTTTGGCAAATCATCCGTTTCTGTAGAATCCACCACCAACGACTCGCTTGTTGTCAAATCTACCCACGCGTTCTATGTCTGTTCAAAGTGTGGTTATTCGATAGCAGGCGATGAGACGAGTAAACTCAAGCTATATGAAGATTATAAACATGGTGTAACCAAACTTGAAAAAACAAGTGGATCACATGAAAATCCTTTTGGGCGCGGAAAGTGCGAAAACACAGTATTGTATCGCTATTGGCTGCACCATGAATTCAAAACGGACGTGGCAAAGCTGAGTTTCAAAACAGATACAACTGATTATGAAACCATGCTCTCGGTCATGTATGCCATTCTGAATGCCTTTGCGACAACACTTAGCATTGAACAGCGCGATATCAGTGCATGTTTGTCGAACGGCTCACAAAGTGACGGCTACGAGCGAAAAATTATTCTATACGACGCCGTCCCGGGTGGCGCAGGGCATTCGCGCAGGCTTGTAACGCAAGATGGCGCGGTTTTGCGGCAGGTGCTCGCAAACGCCAAACAGCGTTTGGAAACATGTCAGTGCGAACCCTCGTGCTATCGTTGCCTGCGCACTTACGACAACCAGCGAATTCACGAAAAGTTAGACAGGCAAAAATCGTTGAATTTTTTGTTAGCATTAGGTTTTATCTAAATTTGCTTGCGGGCATGCTTATATCATTCATTAAATCTTTAATAGTTAACTGATAGATTCTGCGTGCCTCCATTAGGCAAAAGCGTTTCGTTGTCAGATCTCATATCCAATCACCCTATGTCTTGCAAGTCAATCCTCCGCGTCTTTGCCTGTCTTTTTTTTGCTTGGCAGCTGTTTTCGGGTGTTTTCCAACGCCACGAATCTGTCATAATCGCTCTCAAACAGCCTGTCCTGTACGATGCGGTACTTTTCGAACTCACACTCAGCATGCTGTTTCGCGATTTCTGTCGTAATACGTCCGGCGTTGGTGAGCAGCTCATTGCCATCGGCTTGCAGGATCAGGTCAAGGTGCCTTGCCCAGTCTTGCATGGTCATCGGTGTATGTGCCAATGCCCGCCGTTCAGCTAGATCCAAATATGCCGACACAATTAGTTCCAACGACTTCATTTCTGTTTCGTTGAGGTAGTTTTTAGCAATGCTTACATCAGTTTTGGCGATTTTGCCATGGGGTGCTTCGTGCATGTGGTCAGCCCCATAAACTCTCTCTCAGCGTTGGCGCGGGAATAGATCACTTCCGCTGCAGTGTGGCCGTGTACGGCGTAGTGCATCTTGTTTTGCACTTTGGCAAAAAACTCGCGGGTTGTTTTGGCATCTTTATCATAATCTAAAGACGTGGCATAAATATCTGTGATTTTTTGATGAAACCGTCGCTCTGAAATCCTGATTTCACGGATTTTTTCAAGCTGACGGTCAAAATAATCCTGTGTAAGGATAGAGCCCCCATGTTTCAGGCGATCAACATCCATCACCCAGCCCTGGATGGTGTAATCTTTTACAATTTGATTTGCCCATTTGCGAAACTGGACGGCGCGTTCATTATTGACCTTAAAGCCAACGGCAATGATAGTTTGCAGATTGTGATGGTCTACTTCCCTCGAAACCATGCGATTGCCTTCGTTTTGAACTATTAAGAATTTCTTAATAGTTGCCTCCCGCTCAAGTTCGTGGTCATCGTAAATCTTTTTCAAATGCTGATTGATTGCGGGTACGCTTACATCATATAGCGTCGCCATCATTTTTTGCGTGAGCCAGATATTTTCGTCCTCATATCGCATTTCAACACTTTGTTCCTGGCTGCCTACGGATGCGACAAAGGTTAAGTATTCTGCAGCACTGCTTCGGATGGTGATTTCATCTTTCTTTTTTGATTTCGTCCTCATTTTTCATTACCTTCGTTTTTTTGCCGCCGCGATTTCGTATTTGCGCCTTATCCGTCTTTTGTCAGATAGCGATCCTTCTGCTTGTAAGGCATCGGTATGTTGACACATACAATAACACTTTGCCACTTCACCCACAAGCAATGCGCAGCATTGCAGGGGGTGTGGGGGAACGAGTTCCCCCACAAAAAACCAAAAAAGCGGGGCGTTGCGGGGCTGGCGATTGAGGCCCGCTTTGGGGGTAGACGCGTATCGCGCTCGCCGAAATGTGCATCTTCGTCGTCAGCGGCGTCGTTGTGGTCGGTTACGTACGAAGTACGCTCCCTTCCACGCCTCCTTGCTTCCTGGAATCTGCACCATTTCGACGCCGCGACAGGCCGTCAGTGATAAGGCGAGTGCGATAGCGGCGTAGGGGGCGTTGCCCCCAACAGTTGTTTACCAGCCATCTATGGTTTTCAAAAAAGCGAGTGCGCCTTGGAGGCCGTCGATGGCGCAGCTTGTGATGCCGCCGGCGTAGCCTGAGCCTTCGCCCAGGGGGTAGAGGTTTTGGGTGTTTTGCGAGATGTAGTTTGGGGTGCGCAGGATGCGTACGGGTGAGCTTGTGCGGGATTCGAGGGCGATGAGGTTGGCTTCGCGGGTGATGAAGCCGTACATTTGCTGGTCGAAGGTGCGGAGGGCTGTCAGGAGTGTTTGGCTGAGGTTTGGCGGCAGGATGCGGTGGATGTCGCTGCCCACGGTGCCGGGGGCGTAGGTGGTTTTGAGCGTCTGTGTGGTTGGGCGTTTGTTGATGAAATCTACCAGGTTTTGGGCGGGTGCGAAGGCGGGGGGGCAGTTTTGTGCTGCGCGGCGTTCGAGTTTTCGGACAAAGCGAAGGCCGCCCAGAGGCCCTGGTTCGAAGTCCTGTTCGCCTGCCTGAACGACCAGCGCAGCATTGGCATGGCGGCCACTCCGGCTGCTGCTGCTCATGCCGTTGACCACGCGGGTATCCGGCGTTGTCTGCGAGTTGACCACCCTGCCACCCGGACACATGCAAAACGAGAAGGCGCTGGGCAGCGTGTCGTGGTTAAAACGTACGGCGTATTCGGCGGGCGGGAGCAGGGGATGGCCCGCAAAGCGCCCGTACTGGATGGCGTCGATGAGTGCCTGGGGGTGTTCGATGCGCACGCCGATGGCCAGTGGTTTGGGGGCAAGGGCCACGCCCTGGGCATGGAGATCTTCGAAGACGTCGTCGGCGCTGTGCCCGACACACAGAAATACCGCATCGTAGGCGAGTTTTTGCCCCCCCACGACGATGCCTTTGCATGCGCCGTGTTCGATCCAGAGGGATTCGATGCGCTGCGAAAAGTGGTAGCGTGTGCCGCGTTCGGTGAGCCACTGGCGCAGCGCTTTGAGGATGGGCGAAAGGCGGTCGGTGCCAACGTGTGGGTGTGATTCGTAGGCAATGTTTGGGTCGGCGCCAAGGGCGATAAGGCGCGTCAGGATGTGCGGGATGTAGATCGGCTTCGTCCGCGTCATCAGCTTCCCGTCCGAGTAGGTGCCTGCGCCGCCTTCGCCAAAGCAGATGTTGCTTTCGGGGTCAAAGCTGGTGCCGCGCATCATGGCGGCGACGTCTCTGGCGCGATCCTCGACGGGTTTGCCGCGATCAAAGATATCCGGGCGCAGGCCCGCTTCGGCCAGCGTCATGGCCGCAAAGAGGCCCGCCGGGCCCGCCCCGAGGATGGCAACGCGCGGCCGTGAGCTCAACGCACGAAACTGCGGCAAGGCGGCCGGGATTTGGGGCGGCATCAGGCCGCGCTTTTGCAACGCAGCACCAGCTTCGGCGCTCACCTCTACGTCAATCACCGCCTGAAATCGCGGGCACTTGTGCCGAACATCAAGGCTTTTTCTGGCAAAAGACCAATCGCGAATATCCTGAGGACAAAGGCCAAGCTTTGCCGCAAGCGCTGCCGAAAAATCCTGGGCTTCATCCAGGGAGAATGTCAGTTGGGGCGTTCGATAAAGGGCCAATGAGAACCTCGTGTTTTTTATTTTTGTGGGGGAGCCGGGCGACCGGGACGGTTGCCCCTACTCCCCCACACCCCCTCCGTCGAAGCCTCCCTCGGAGAGGGAGGCTTCGACGGAGG
>WQTY01000014.1 GCA_009786045.1 Pseudomonadota bacterium
TCGTCAGCGGCGTCGTTGTGGTCGGTCACGTACGAAGTACGCTCCCTTCCACGCCTCCTTGCTTCCTGGAATCTGCACCATTTCGACGCCGCGACCCTGCCATCTGTGATAAGGCGAGTGCGATAGCGGCGCAGGGGGCGCGGCCCCCTCATACAAAAGCCAAAAACGTGTAGGGGCGACCGTCCCGGTCGCCGGTCGATAGCAGGATCTATTTAAAAAGGTCGAAGTCGCCGTTGAGGCCATCAAGGTCGAGGTCGTCATTCTGTTCGTCGACAGAGTCCTGGATCTCGTTGAGCTGATCGCGAAGCGCAGAGTGGGAGGTTTTAAGCAGAACCTGGGTGCTTTTTTTGAGGTCACTGAGGCGGCTTCGGTGTTCGATACCCAGGCGGCGCAGGGTTTTCATGATGATGCGCTGGTTTTCCTGGATTTCGGAGAGCTGCGTCTGGATGGCAAGCATGGCGCTGATGAGCGTCTGAGCGTCGTTCATCGTGCTGGATTTAAGAAGTACAGACATCACTGAGGCGTTTGGATTACTGCTCATGACGCTCTCCCTTTTTTACTTGTTGCCACAGATCGTCGAGAACCTGCGCCGACACCTCACCGCCCCTGCCGGCAATAAGCACGGAGAGGCTTCTGAATCGGCGCTCAAATTTCTGGACGCCCCTTTCGAAAGCACGCCCAGGGTCAATCTGCATTTTCCGACAAAAATTGACAAGGGCAAAAAAGAGATCACCGATTTCTTCGGTGACATCTTCCCGCGCTTTCTGGTCGAGTGCGCAGCGTACTTCGTCGAGTTCCTCGCCCAGTTTGTCGAGAACATCGCGCGGCTCAGCCCAATCAAAACCCAGCATGGCAGCCTGGGTTGAGATTTCCATGGCCCGGCGCACAACGTCTGTGGAGGCAGCATCCATTGGGTTGTTTCGGGAATCAGGCAATGGGGGAATCCTGGTTTTGAGGGTTAACCATGAGCGGAGGCTGTCCGGTTTGTATGATGACATCGCGCCACAAATCGCCGTCGGGATCGACGAGATTGCGTTGCCCCACAGAGAGCTTAATGGGCACATGCACATAGCGATCATGCACCATCGACACGAGCAGTCCGGTTCTCCCGCTCATGGCGGCGTGCACGGCATTTGCCCCAAGGCGCGAGCAGTAAATGGAGTCATTAGGGTTGGCCTCGCTGCCCCGAATCATATAGCTCGGATCAATGTATCGGAGATTGACCGGGAGTCCGTCGCGTTTTGACAGCTCAAGCAGGCGCGCCTTGAGATAGATGCCAATATCGGCCAGAACGCGGTTGCCGGAGGCATCGACAGCATCGGAGGATTCGATCAGACTCTGGCCAGCGCCTTCGGCCACCAGCACCACGGCATGCTGGCGGCGAATCATGCGATCTTTGATGTTTTCCCAAAGCCCTTCCGGGCCTTCGAGATCGAACGGCACTTCCGGGATGAGCACAAAGTTGACCTCGCCCGACGCCAGAGCCGTGTGCGCGGCAATAAATCCTGATTCTCGCCCCATGACCTTGACCACGCTAAGGCCGTTAATGGCGCTCTCGGCCTCGGTGTGGGCAGCAGAAACCGCCAGAACGGCCCGGGAAACAGCCGTTTCAAAACCAAAGGACCGCTGAACAAAACTCAGATCATTGTCGATGGTCTTGGGTATGCCGATGACACTCAGGATGCGGCCGCGAAGCTTTGCCTCCTCATGCAGCGCAAGCGCCCCCTTCTGCGTCCCATCGCCGCCAATCGTGAAGAGAATATTCAAATTCAACTGCTCAATCGCATCCATGATGTCGTCAATGCGTGCCCCGCCGCGGGAAGATCCCAGCACAGAACCGCCATGGAGGTGAATATGCCGCACCGCGGCAGGATCGAGCTTGATGGGTTCGTAGCCATACTCCGCCAGAAAACCGCAGTACCCATAGGGAATGCCGATGATGTTGCGCACACCATACTGATACCACAGCGTCATGACCAGCGAGCGAATCACATCGTTAAGCCCGGGACAAAGACCGCCGCATGTCACAATGCCGACACAAACCTTTTTGGGGTTAAAGAATATCTTCTCACGCGGGCCTGCCTTCTCAAGCAACTGGCCCCGCGAAAAAGTCGAGGTCACCGTATCGCTCGAAATCGTCTGGTCGATGTCGTAAATGACCGCCTCCTCATCGCTGACAAATTTCGCAATACGCGCATCACCTAGCATGGAAAGGTGAAGCGGCGAAGGCTGTTTACACACACCGAGCTTTTCTATGGTGAAATCAAAGGCATCCATTCTGTACTAATCTCCTCAAAGGCACGCCAAACGCATGCGCAACATCCGTATGAACCTATCTTAGTCATTTTGCAATTACAACCACATGGGCCTACATTTCAGACTGACGTTTGCGTGCCAAAAGCGACGCATCCTCTGGATTGAGGCTTACGGCAACATCGAGCATGTCCCGGGTCAGATTTTCGATCATCACCTGGCCATTGCGGATGACAATACGCGTCTCTTCTTCGCCAAACATCAGCGAGAGGTTGTCTTCGCCGGGCGATGAGGCTTCTTGCTTGTCGTGAGCTTGTTTTTCTGGTTTTTCGTGCATCAGACGACCTTCATGACAACCGAAAAGACGGCGCCGCCTTCGGGGTGCTTATCGACATCCAGCCTGGCGCCATAACGTTTGCAGAAATCCTTGACTATCGACAAACCGAGGCCAAACCCTGGAATCCCGGATTCCGTCGTATCGGCGCCGCGCGCGAAGGGCTCAAGCAATTTCCTGACCATGCTGGCATCAATGCCCTTGCCGTGGTCGCGAACGCTCAGCACACAACGCCCCTCATGGGAGGCCAGGGAAACTTGAATATCGCCCTCTCCTCCGTGACTGAGTGCATTTTGGACGAGATTTGACACGACGCTTCGGAAGTCATGGCTATCCACGCAGACACCTGGCAATGGCGTCTCGACAGACACATGAATGCGCGCCTTGTACTGTGGCTTTTCGAGAAAAGGGTGAAGCACCGACATCAATTCATCCTCCAGCGACACAGGTGGCATGGCTTTGGGGGATTTCTTCTGTCTTGCTTCGAGAATCTGTTCGGTCAGCGCTTCGAGGCGCGCAATCTCCTCTACCATATGTTCCAGGAGCCTGGCCTGATCTTCTTCGGTCTCGTAGCGCCGCATCGTGAGCGTATCCGCATACATGCGGATCGAGGTCAGCGGCGTTCGCAGTTCATGCGAAACCTGCGCGATAAAGCGCGCCTGAGATCGATTGTAGCGGTTTTGCCGAACAATGAAGACGAGCGCCAGAATCGAACCGACCAGGCCCCAGAGGGCGAAAACGAGTGTCAGAACGCCAAGTGCCACGTCTCCGCCGCTATCGGACAACGCCAGCAAAACAATGCCCATTGCCAGGTTGGCCCCGGAAGACATCAAGGCACAAAAGGCAATGAGCCATGGCACGCTTGCATAGGTTTTCAGAGGCATCCGTTCTTCAGCCATCATTGCGCCTGGGATATTTCACGAAGCAGCAAATCGAACTCTCCCAGCCCCGTCTCTACGACAAAGCGAACGGGCGTTCTGGCTTCGTTCGTCGCCAGCCAGGCCGTTGCCAGCTCGTAGGTCTCGACTTCGATCTTCCGGCCCGGCTCGATAAAAACACCGCTTAACGCGCCCTGCGGCTGCAATGCTTCGCTTCGCTCCCGCATGATACGAAGCTTCTGGCAATGGAAAAAACCAAGCGGCGTCCAGACATCTTCCTCCCCAAGGACACTCACGCCCACACGATTCAGCGTCCAGCCGTCGAACGTATACCAGCGATAGGTTTTGCCGGGCTCCAGCTTAGTCTGGCGAAGTGCATATATCCAGACAATCGAATCCATCGTTCCCGGAGGCAACACATAATCGCGTTTGGCCACATTGCCCGCATGATGCCGCTCCACAGAGGCTGACATCTCATCGTGCCAGAACCATACGTAGAATTTACGATCCCGGCCATTCTCGTTCAGCTGCTTAAAGCTGTAGATCGTTTCCCAGGAGTCAGGATCCAGGTAAGCCTCGACCCGGTTGTCAATTTTTGCGAACAGGCGAGCCAGGGCCAGAGAAGAAGCCCCTCCGGTGATGGGGATAAATGGGGTACCGTCGGGCATCTGCCGGACATGGCCGACCTGAATGGAGGCCTCGGCGAGTGTCGTCCTGGTCGCAACATGCCGGACATCAAAGCTGAGGCGTTCACCCTGGAAAGGAAAATGTCCCCTGTTCACGACCCGCCGCGTACTCTGCACAGATTCTTCCAGAAGCCCCTTTGGCGTGGATGCACACGACGACAACGACAACACACAGAGAAGCCACAACACCAGAGAACTAGCCAACCTGTACACAGTACCTCCTTCTCACACCCAGGCGAAAACCAGGCTAGAAGTATCGCCTGAGCGATTGAGCCATCTTTCTGACACGCGAGATGTCAACGGGACGGCTCACACTTCCATCAAACTTGAGCGCCGTTCCCACGATCGCCCCCTGAATAAGAGCGACATAGTTCCCCAGCGTCTCGACCTTAACACCAGAGCCCAGCAACACGGGCTTGCCCTCTGCGGCTGCAAAAACCTCCGACAAGACACAGCTGTCCACGGGTTCGCCTGTGCCGCTGCCTGTCACAATAATGCCATCCGCCATTCCTCGATGCAGTGTGTCCTTGGTGGCATCCGTCGCCGACAGCGGCGCCAAAGGCGCCGCATGCTTCACCAGCACATCGGC
Source organism: Pseudomonadota bacterium (assembly GCA_009786045.1). GTDB lineage: Bacteria > Myxococcota_A > Bradymonadia > UBA4248 > UBA4248 > WQTY01. The sequence goes on from WQTY01000014.1 coordinate 4,741, forward strand.
CAGAATCGCAATGTGGCTTGCACCAAGTTGCTGGCGATAACGCAGCAGGCTGTACGCATCTCCCTCAATGAGGCCCTGATCCGTGACATAAGCTCCGGTCAGAATGTTGACCCGAATAAACTGTGCCCCCACCGCCACCGCGATCCCAAGCGCCGACATGCCGTCATTGCGCAAACAATTGATACCCAGCACAGCATCCGGGTAGCTGCGCCGGATTTCCTGCCCCACCACCGTCATGATCGCCGCATGGTGCGGCGGCATCGGCTGCGCCAGCGTTCCCTTCGGAAATGGCGCTGAGCCAAAGTTCTCAAGGATGAGCGCATCCACACCGCCCTCGATCAATGCCCCGGCATCCGTCAGCGCAAACGATACAATATCGCTCAGGCTTCGGCCATCATGACAGGGATCCCCCGGCAGCGCCGGCAAATGAACAACACCAATCAATCCTCGCGGACTCCACTTCTCCATAAACACCCCTCAGGACTCACACAACACGTACCCGACAAACCGGCTCATCAAAGCGATTCACATGCCAGATACGTCTCCAGAATGACATGATAACCCGGATCAAACTGCAAAAACGGATGATCAATAGGCAAAACCGATAAACTTCCATACTTGAACGCAGGTGACAGCGCATCGAAAACCGCATTCAGGCGGCGAATGATGCGCAAAAATACCGGAAAAAGTTCACTCAATGCCCCGACTTTTGGCAAGCCATAAGCAAACTCCCTCAAAAGGCGAATGGCATAGCGCACAAAAAACGCCACAAAACGATTCGCCACCGTATCCTCGAAGCGCACGATGCGGCGGTCGTAAACGCGCAAAAAACGCCACTTCTCATTGCCGAGCGCAAAATGCGCCATTCTTATCGTCGTCGCCAGGCTCCCTGGCTCCCCTGCCGAACGGGCAAGCATTGATGCATCCAGCGACTTCGCCTCTCCTACGCTCACAAACGGCGACTCCATACGAAGTTCCTGCTGGGGGTGCTCCGAAACGCGGCGAAGCGCAACCCAAAGCGCCGGGCGATACTCGAACAAATCGAGCAATGCCTGTGCACGAATCGCCACATCATCTGCCGGCGCATCAAACTCTGTCGCCACCTCAAATTGCCTGCCGTCCATCACTGACACCTGTCGACCACCGTTAGAAGAAACTCGCCAATCCCGTCTCAAGGAGCTGACGCATCATCCGATACAGCTTATCTGACGTTAAAGGATACGCCGCCCGCGACAGCCCAAGGCGCGACAGGATACTCGGCAGCATCCGTGCCTCAAGAACATCCGCCACCAAATCTGCTGCCACCGCATGCAGACGCCCAAAGTCCGTGTCGTTCGTCAGGGCGTAAGCCAAAAATACCGGCAAAATCGACCCAAGCTTGTCTTCGCCGCCGCGAAGTTTCGGCAACACCTTCGATGCCATGCAGAAATCGCCGCACACCTCCCAGTTGCCCTGCGCCTGATGAATGTAGTTGAGAACCTCGCGAACCGTACGATACCCAAAATGCAGATTCTCGGGACGAAGAATCCGGTGCATCGTCCTGAAAGCCTGGCGCGCATCGTCATAACCCTCCCAGGTGCTGCACACCCGGTCGTAGTCCATCTCGTTAAACTCCACCACAAACGCACGATCCAACACCTTCGGCGAAAACGAAAACGTCGTTTCATCCACATTCACCGTGCCGATGATCGTCAGATTCGGCGTAAACGAAATTTTCGGCGGAATCACCCTGTGCCAATCCGCGCCATTGATCACATCCCCCAAATCTATCGGCATGCGATTGAGCATCATCCCAACGCTCGCCACCGAAAGATAATGGTACGCCACTGCCCAGGAACGATCCATCTTCCCGATATACAGCTGCTCGTGAACGCTGTTTTCCTGCCCCAGCTCACTCTTGGGTGCACTGATCGTCCAAAGCGGACGATTAAAAGGGTGCACCGTCGACATCTCGCCCATCTTGATGCGCTCCCCAATGGCCTCTGTCGGGCACTCCATTAAACTCAGAATGTCTGCCAGATAGTACTCCACGCGCGCCAGGTTCAGCTCATCCAGGATGATGAAATGCCGCGGCGCCGCATTGCCATAGGCCAAAAACTCAAGATAGGCATGCATCGCCACAATCGTCGCATTCGTTGGGTAGTATAAACCCGTCAGCGGATTGTAATAGCCCCAAATCTTCTGCGGATCCGTCCAGTCCGGGCGCACCGGCAAAAAGGCCACCCGGTAGCGCATCACATCTTCAAACCCGGACGCCCGCAATTGATCCACCCCCAGCACATCCTCCGGCTGGCGGACATCGATAAATTCTTCCCCATCCTCACCGAGAATATCCGGTACAATCCCGTTGTACGCCAATGCCATCTTGTAGGCCTGCGCCGTTCCCGCCCCCGCATACGACACCCCCAAATACTTCCCCTCATCCACCATGCCGGCGGCAATCCCCATCGCCAGACGGCGCGCTATCTGCGTCTTTCCCGAACCACTGATGCCCGAAAGCAACATAAATGGCTTCGTCACCAACGCCGTCACCAACGACTGAACCACTCCCCGACGCTCTCGTATCATATCATCATCCTTTTTATTTTTGTGGGGGAACTCTGTCCCCCTCTTGAGGGGGATGTCGGCATCTCCCTCGAAGAGGGAGTGTTTGCCGACAGGGGGAGGCCCCCACACCCCCTGCGATACTTCGTATCGCCTGTGGGCGAAGGGCAAAGGGCATTGTTTGTAGCCACATACCCCACCTGGCGAGCAGAAGAAACGTTGTCTGCCTGAAGCGACACAACGCTTTAACATGCTCTGACACTAAAAACCTTATCATAGTTTCCGGCTACGTCGCACCCTTTGTTGCATTGAACACGACTTATTACCGAAGTGTCGAATGATTTGTGCCATGCGAGGTATGTGGCCACAAATGATGCTTCTTGCCATGCCACCCTCCCCACAGGCAATGCGCAGCATTGCAGGGGGTGTGGGGGAGCAATGCTCCCGGCCGTCGAGTTCTAAAAATCACCCGTCATCTCAAGCGAGAAATCGTTCCAAAAGACGAAAATTTTAGCCAAAAACGAATCATTTCGCCCTCTACCCACAGGCAATGCGCAGCATTGCAGGGGGTGTGGGGGAGCAATGCTCCCCCACAAAAAAATAAAAACGCTATTGCGCGGGGCCGCCAAATACCTGTGCTTCGAAAACCTTCAGCACTGCCCCATCATGCCAGGCATTGCCCGAAAGTCCGGCCTTGCGTGACAAAGCCGTCAGCGTCTGGCCAAGATCCCAGCCCTGTTCTGGCGGCACCTGAGGGAGAAAAACCGCACTCCGCCCAAGCTTCTGAAGAATAATCCCATGCCGGCCAAGCACAATTTCATCCCTCGTGTCAATTTCCCGGGGCGGCGTCAAAACCGAAACCTCAACCTGCAAAGAAACACACTCGCGAACGCTCACAGGTGCAAAACGAGGATCGTTCAGTGCCGCATCCTGAGCTCGCCCCCAAAGCGTCTCAAGGAGCGATGCATAAGGCACGATGTTGCCTATACAGCCGCGCAGGCCCCCCTCCGAATCGTGCAGCGAAACAAACGCCCCCAAAAACTCGCCAAATACCGCCGGCACCACCCCGACGGATTCGACAATCCACGCAGGCCTGAGCGGCGTCGTTTCCCCGCGTGCCACCGCCTCTCCAAGCGCACAGCGCACAATACCCAGCGCAACCTCCCGGCTTTGCTCATCCAACGGACCCTCACACGGTGCCTTCGATGTCATCTCAACCTCACTCTGACGCTGGCACAATCGCCATCCCAAAATACGAAACCGACATATCGTAGCTGCCCGAACGGCGCCCAGACGTATCGTACGCAAGGCGAACCGCCCGGTGCTTCCCATCGCCAAATGCATGCGCCATCACCCGAAGCGGCGCCAAACCACACGACGCATGAGGATGACGGCGCGAAAACGATTCAAACGCCGCCGCATCCAGCGAGGCAATGGCCGCCATGGTCACCTCATCGTAAGCCGCAATCTTGCCCGCATCCGGCGCATCAAACGGCACAAAACCATACCCCGCCCCATAATGCATCAGATCCGCCGAAATCACGACCAGGTCATCCGCACCGCACGCCCCCCGCAACACGCCGCCAAAGGCCCTGGCCGCTTCGGCCGAAATATCGCCCACGATCAAAGGCACCAAACGAAAATCCAGCCCCAGCGCCACCTGCAAAAACGGCAGCTGAATCTCAATGGCATGCTCATCCCGATGCGCCAAACGGTCAAAACCGATGTCACTAGCCCGACGCCACGCCTCAATCACCCCACAGTCCACCGAAACATCCCCAAGCGGCGTGCGAAATGCCGCCGCCTCGTCGGCCACAATCCCACGCACTGGGCGGCGATGATTCGGACAAAGCACAAAAACGCGGCGATAGCCGCGCTCGCGCACATGCCCATACACCAAACCCGCCGTCTCCCCAGACCACACATAACCCGCATGCGGCACGACAATACACGATGGACGCGGCAACGCCGGCCCCTCTGCCGCCATCATCCGCTCGACATCGCCGCGCAGCCGCTCCGGCTCACCCGGATACCAACGCCCCGACAAAACGGGCAACCGAACCTTCTCTGGCATTCAATCCTCCTCTGGGGGGGCCTGCTATCGACCGGGCGACTGATGTTTTTTGTGTGGGGGCCGCGCCCCCTACGCCGCTATCGCACTCGCCTTATCACTGACGGCAGGGTCGCGGCATCGAAATGGTGCAGATTCCAGGAAGCCCCAACCACCACGACGCCGCTGACGACGACAATGCACCGCCTCGGCGAGCGCGATACGCGTCTACCCCCAAAGCGGGGCCTCAGTCGCCGGCCCCGCAACGCCCCGCTTTGGCGGCTGCGCCGCCCGGGCGAACAGAGTTCGCCCCTGCATGGGCGGACGCGCAGTGCGCGCCCCTACAGGTTCTGAAACGCAATTCACTGCGCCTCATCTCCCCACAAAAATAAAAGGCGCGGCGTATCTGCCAAAGGCAGATAGCCGAGCCCGCACCGCGTATTGCCCGCACGGGCAATAGCGGGCGCCCCATGTGAAGAATTTTAGCCGTAGAGACAAGGCATGCCTTGTCTCTACTACCAGCGATCGTCATCGTCATAGCGGTTCTTATCCCGCTTGCGGTTGTTCCGGCGCGCATCCCTGCCTCCGCTGCGGTTGCCATCTTCCTTGGGATTCGTGCTCGGATACGAAAAATCCTGCGAAAAATGATGCCGGGGCGCTGCTTCGCGCTCTCTGGGTGCCCGCTCAAACTCGCGCTCCCTTGGTGCCCGGTCGGAATCAGCGCGCGCACCTTCTGCACGGCCCTCGCGGCGCTCACCTTGGCCCTCACGCCCTCCCTCACGACGCTCGCCTTGGCCCTCGCGGCGCTCGCCTTGGCCTTCACGCCCCCCCTCACGGCGCTCGCCCGACGGACGACGCGGCCTGCTGTCGCTGTTGTCAGAGCCATCGATCCGTATCGTCCGGCCATCGATAGTCTTGCCATTCATCGCCGACGAAGCCGCGCTGGCATCCTCGTCCTTCTCGAAGGTCACAAACCCAAACCCTCTCGAACGGCCCGTCTCACGCTCTATCACCACCTTGGCTTCGACGACAGCACCAAAGGCCGAAAATACCTCCAAAAGCTTCTCGCTGGTGGTCGCCCAAGCCAAACCGCCTACAAACAACTTTTTCGACATCGCTATTCTACCCTCATGATCTCGGCCTTCAAGGCCACGCATCCATAAACATGCCTCTCAACACGCAATTTCACTTCTCTGGCAAGTTTACCCCAAACACCAGAGAAATTCAACACACAAGCGCTCGCCCAAGATCAGCGAGTTCTTTTTCGTGGGGGAGCGCAGTCCCCCTGCCGGGCAGATATTATCTGCCCCTACAACGTATCGCTTGTGGGTAGAGGACGAAATGCATCGTTTATGGCCACAATCTTAGTCAGCCTAAAAGGGGCGAATGTGGCGAATGCAGGGAGCCAGGGCCCGTCATTGCGGACAAAAAGCAGGGGCAGACCTGCGTGTCTGCTCCTGTAAATGGCATGCCCGGTCGCCATGACATGACAATCCCGAGTGGGTAAATACATTGTAGGGGCAGGCCCCTGTGCCTGCCCTACAGGCAGTCATCACATGACAAGCGCAGGGACAACCACAGGGGGTTGCCCTACAGGATTGTCATTGCCCATGCCCTGCTACAACACCACGCACACACCTCCCACGCAGACCCGGCCATCAGAACAAGTTACGCCCTGATAGTTGTTACCCGCCACTGGACTGTTACATGCCCCCTTGGCGCCACAATACTTGTCGTTCGAGCCAGAGTTGATGCACTGTTTATTTCCCGGCTCACCACACAGAGCGATATAACCATCGTTCCGGCTTGAGCAGTTATGGACGCAAGCGCCTTCATTGTTACAATAGCTTTGGATCCCCTCACACATGTCTTGACGCCCTAGATCGCATTGGCATTTATTCTCGCCATTGCAGGTTTTCCCCAAGTCGCAACTCGTCGCTGCGCCAGAACATTGACACAATCCCTCCACGCAGCTCCCTGTACCACAGTTCACCCCACGAAAATCAGGCGCATTTCGGCCGGTGACACTGCATGTCCCCCTGGCCCCGCAGTGTGTTTTGCTCGTTTGTGGATCGATACAGTTACCACCGCAGAGAACCATCCCGGCAGGACACGCACACGCCCCGTTCATAAAGATCTTACCGGCAGGACACGACTCGCACGTCCCGTTCACGCAGACACGACCGCCAGAACAATCCATGCCTGAATAGTTGGTGCCCGCCGAACCGGTGTTGTCGCATTTACCTTTCGCCCCACAGTGCGTATTGCTCGTCATCGGGTTGATACACCTATCACCGCACACAGCCATAAACGAACTCTTCCCACCATCACTATTATTGCACCAATCATTGCACTGGCCATTATCGCCACAATTTTGTTGTTTTTTATCAGCACATGCGCCTGCGGTCGTGCCGCATTGGCACTGAGTTCCAGCGGGGTTACAAGTTTCCCCATTGTTACAAAGCGCTGTGCCGCACTTGCACAACCCATTCTCACACGTGCCTGCCCCACAGTTTACCCCTTTGAAATCGGCATGATTTCGAGTATCTGTACTGCACGCTCCCCTGGCCCCGCAGTGTGTTTTGCTCGTTCGTGGATCGATACATTCGTTGTTACAGGCAACCATGTCGGCAGGACAAACAATGGGCTCACATTTGCCATTCCGGCATACCTGATTACTGCCACACTTATCCCCTCCTGCCGAGCTGCAGTCAGCACCGACTCCGCAGTAAAATCTGTCATTGTTGGGGTCAATGCAGTTACCGTCACAAAGCACTCGCCCCGCTGGACATGTACATTCGTCGTCTTTGCAAATGACACCGTTGCCCTCACATGGCGAATCACTCGATCCACATACACAACTATTACTGCGACAGGTATCCGCACGACCATTTGCATTGCAGTTTGCGCAGCTGGTGCCGCAGCACCCCACCTCCAGGACACATTGGCCGCTGGTATTGAGGTTGTAATCATCATGGCACTTTGTAATGGCACAGCGATTATCCAGTCCACACGCCACATCTGCATTGGGATAAGCCTTTGTGCAATCCACATCACTCTCGCCACAGGACTTCTCTGTATTTTTTACACAGACTTCTCCTCGCTTAGCAAACCCTGGCCTGCACTCGGCAATTTCGCACACACCCTCATCTGTACACGTCCCTATGGTTCCCTCATCATGACAGCTCCTGGGTGTCTCCTCATCCTGCCTCGCACAACTCGTGGCCGTGTTAGCTACGCAAACGCGCTTGCCCTCATTTATTTCTATATGAAACCTCGGTCGGCACTTCGTAATTTTGCATGTGAAATCTGCCTGGCATTCGCCTGCTTCTGCATTGCCTTCTACCATGCAATTCGCGCACCCTACCCCACACCCAGTTGGCGTGTTTTCGCATCCATTAACGCACACGTCTATTTGACCAGGGCATGGATCAACCTTGCACTCACCGGCATAGCAAACTTCGCTGCTGGCACAGGGGACACAGCTATTGCCTGAGCAGGGCCCGGTGCCAAAGAGCGCCAGTTGGCATGTCTTGTTATCCACGTTGTCAACAAGGCAATAACGTTCCTCCGCCTTGCATGTCTTGGCGACGCACTTCCCCTTATCGCATTCGCCGCTTTCCCACCCAGCAAGCGCAGTACAATTAACGCGCGCAGGGCCACAGACAGTAATACTGTTGCGCTCGCACTGACCATCATCTCTGAGGTGTTCGTCCTCACTGCAAGCGCCGTAGCACGAGCCATCAAACCTGCAGATACCACCCAACGCCTTGCAATTCGTGATACTCCCTCCACTTGTCGAACCACAATTCTCATCATCGTTTGGGTGGCACGTACCATTGTCTTTCATATGGTAGCCCCCTGCACAGCGGGTGGTGAAGCATTTGTCATCATCCGTACAATCGGCCTCCGAAACGCCTGTCCCCAAACAGTTTTTGCAATCTGCCCCACAGCGTTCTTCATTATTATAGTAACATCTGTCCCCAAAAAAGCAGCCGCTCCCATCGGGACAAATCGATTCGCATTTCCTCTCCTGGCAAACTCGCCGTCCCTCACCCTTCGTACAGTCTTCGCCTGCATTACCCCCCCTGCAGTCCTCCTTTGCACCACAAAAATTGGAATCGCTGATGGGATTGATACATCGGGCGGTGTCGTCGGAATTGCCGCCCTCCCTTGGCCCGCAAAGTATTTGGCCCGGAGGGCATCGCAGAACCTGCTGGCAATAGCTCTTGTTGCCGCTCTCATCGTCGTCCTCATCTTCTTGGCACTCGTAGCCTATTGGGCAGTAACTGTGCTCAAAGTTCAATGCGAACCTTTTGCATGCTTCGGCGTCATCGCCTGCTTCGCATGTCTCTGAGTTGCTGACAACAATGTATGCCAGATTGGGGCATCGGGTGGGCTGACCACAATAATGGGTCTTGCCGTCCTCATCCGTCATACACAAATAACTTTTGGGGCACCTTTCGTGCTTAAACGCCGATTCGAACCCCCTGCATGTATCGGATTTGCTGTCTTTTGTGCAACGCTCTGAGCTGGATGCCGTGATGGCAGCAATGTACGCCAGGCCATCACATTTGGGTGCAACCGTCCCGTCATCATTGACAAAATCTTTGTGCAGCGAATCATCCCATTTGCAGCCGGTCAATACCACCATCAAAAAACATAAAAGGTGGAAAATATACCTGGCTACATTATTAGTTCTGTTCTGTTCTGTTCTGTTCTGTTCTGTTCTGTTCTGTTCTG
>WQTY01000015.1 GCA_009786045.1 Pseudomonadota bacterium
AGCATTGCAGGGGGTTCGGGGGAGCTGGCTCCCCCGAAGACTCCCCCGAAAAGGCACGACAAAAACGGCATACTAAAAATGATGTGCGGGGTATTGCAAAAGCCCAGGCAATTTGTATGCTTCGCGCAGAGATTTAGCTGTGGGTGCCATTGAACGGCGCGAAAGCATGACTTGAATGTCATGGTTGACGTTGCGTGCGGTTTGTCTGTGAAGGCCTCAACAGTCAAAAAGTTGGCTTAAATCAATGCTTTTCGGGGGGTATTTGTCGTTGGCATTCGATTTGCAATAGGACGTGTTTGCATCGTATGCGACGTGCGGTGTGTCGGCGCCAGGTAATTTGGAGCTGTAAGTGTCGCAAGAGGTAAATGATGAACACAACGACTTTCGCGATGGATGAGATTTGGGAAGATGCGAACGAGCGAGCGGCTTCTGCCCGCCAGGCTTCGGAAGCGTTGGAGCCGGGTTTTGATTCCGTTCGCCATTATCTGCATCGCATCGGCAGTGTTCCCCTTTTGACGCGCGAGGATGAGGAGTTTTGGGGCAGGGAAATGGATGCCGCGCGCGAACAGATGATGATGGCGGTTTTTGGCACGCAGATTGGCGTGACGATGATTCTGAATCAGGTGTCGGCATTTTGCCGTGGTGAATTAAAGTTGAAGGATCTCATTGGGCATCGCCAGATGGAGCTGGATGAGCGAGAGGAGTCGAGTGAGTCCCTGATGAAGGGTTTTTCAGCTCTGACGGAGCTGCTTTCCGATGTGCGCCGGTTTGAGAGGGCGCATCAGGCGAAGATTATTGAGACGATTCTGGCGCTTGACCTTGGGATAGATTTTATCCTGACGATGGTGCGCCGTCTTGAGGAACAGGCAGGCGCGCTGATGAAGGCGCGTGCGGAGTGGCTTGAGCTTTGCCATCTTCTTGGGTGCGGCAGCGAGGATTTGGCAGGCAGCATTGAGAAGTATCGGGCTAAGCAGCCGTGCCGTTTTATCGTAAGCGAAGGGCAGTTTGCGCGCTATTCGGCGCTGTTTGATCGCTACGAGGCCGAACGCGAGTCGCTGCGGTCTGAGGTCGGTGACGACTTTGCCGGCTTTGAGCAGGCCATGTTGAGAATTCATGAGGCAGATGTCCGCTATGAGAAGGCCCGTTCTGTGATGATCATGGCCAATCTTCGGCTCGTGGTCATCGTGGCCAAGCGCTTTGCTCGCCGCGGCATGCAGCTTCTGGATTTGATCCAGGAGGGCAACATCGGTCTCATGCGAGCGGTGGAGAAATTTGACTATCGCCGCGGCCACAAGTTTTCGACCTATGCCACATGGTGGATTAAGCAGAGTGTGACCCGTGCCTATGCGGATCAGTCGCGTACGGTGCGCGTGCCGGTGCATCTGATCGAGATCATCCATCGCATCATCCGCAGCATGCGCGTGCTTGAGCAGGAGCTGGGACATGCGCCGACGGTTGCCGAAGTCGCAAAGCGCCTTGATCTGAGCGAGAGCTATGTTGAGAAGATGCTGCGCATTTCGCGCACGACGGTTTCGCTGGATGCGCCCGTGGGCGAGGATGAGGATTGCACTTTGGCGGATTTCATCGAGGATACCACGATGCCAAATCAGTTTGATCTCTTGTCCGAGAACGCGCTCAATGGCGAGATGTCGAAGCTCCTGACCTGCCTGAGTCCGCGCGAGGAGAGGATCCTGCGGCTGCGTTATGGCATTGGCGGGGCGTCGAACTATACCCTCGAAGAGGTTGGCAAGGAGTTCTCCCTGACACGCGAGCGGATCCGCCAGATCGAAGCCCGCGCCGTCGAAAAGCTGCGCTCGCCGGCTAAACAATGTGACCTGGCGCTTTACGTCTAGGGGGGCGCGCCCTATTGGTGTGGCATGCCACACCAATACGGGCTGCGGCGCCGCGCTATTTGGCGTGCCGCCAAATACGCGCGCGCTTTTTTGGGGGGCAGGGCACGCGTTATCACCTCACGGCTGTGCGTCTTGCTTCCATGGCGTTTTGTGGGTATATGTCGCTTCCGGCTTCCCGATACCATGATGCTTTCCGTACCTGGGATTATCCTCAGACGAGGGGACGCATGTGTTGGGCCTGACGAAGAGAGGTGAGCGAGATGCGACAGTTGGGAAAAATGATGGCATTGCTCTGTGTCATGGGGTTCGTTGGGTGTGAAGACAAGGCAGCGGCGCCGGTGTGCGGTAATGGGATTCTGGAAACGGGGGAAGCCTGTGAACCTGCACTGGCAATCGATTTAACGTGCGACTTTTTAGACGAATCCAAACCGCTGGGTGAAGTGCGCTGCACGTCATCATGCAGTCTCGACTTCTCGGATTGCCATGCAGCCGTGCCGTCGGTGTGCGGTAATGGGATTCTGGAAACGGGGGAAGCCTGTGATGGCGAAGATTTTGGCGATGCAACCTGCGCCAGTGTCGCTCCCGCAAGGCCGTATGGCCGGCTTGGATGCACGCGCGATTGCCAGATTTCGACCACATTTTGTGGGATCGCCGATCTCGGCCTCCAGGCACCGGCGCCTGATGTCGAGATGACCGATGTGCTGTGCTCCAATGGCAAGAACGATTTCGATACAATTGATGCGAACGGACAGATATCAAATTGGTTTGATTGTGACAATTTTTCCTGTCTGATGTCACCTTTGGTTCAGGTTTGCCGTTCGACCGAAAACAGCGACGAGGCGTGTTCGGATGGCATCGATAATCCGACATCATCGAAATTGCCGGGTGCCTTTGCCAATAAGCTGAACGGGCTGATTGATTGCGAGGATCCTTCCTGTTTCAAGAACCCGCGCGTGACGGTGTGTCCAAACGAGGCGCCGCGTTGGGAGCTGGCCGAAGAATGCATGGATGGGACCGATAATGATGGCGATACGCTGATCGACTGTGATGATCCGGATTGCCTGCAGGCGGGTTCGCCCTGCCCGTTGGGACCAATGAAGCGAGTGCTGTTTGACAACGCACACCATCAGATAGCCGGTCAGGCGGACTGGATTATCGATGTGACAGGACGACGGCCATTTCCAAGCAAACCCGCGCGCGAGGATGACTGGCATGGGTCATTGTCCAGTTGGGGGAAAGATTTGCTGGACTCCGGGCGCTATGTTCTGGAAACGCTTCCCCAGGATCGAAGCCTGACCCATGGGGATGCCGCTGCCGTTCAGGATCTCCGATATTATCATATTTTGGTTATCGTTGAACCCAGCGCCAGGTTTACGGCAGCCGAAATCAAGGCTGTGTATGATTTCGTCGAGGCTGGCGGAGGGGTAATGTTTTTTGCCAATCATAAAGGCGCGGACAGGGATGGCAACGGCGTGGATGCCATTGATGCCATCAATGATCTCCTGTCTCAGCTGCCCGGTGCCATCTCGGCGGCAGATAACCCATTTGGTTTTTCCGTACTCTCGCTGGCATCCATGCAGAATGAAACGGCCGTCCCCTTGCCCGAAGTGATTTTGCATGGGGCGATCAGCGGTTTGGCCGGGACTGTTTCCAGGACGGGATCGTATGCCGGGACGGCATTCGCGATTCACGACGATACAAAGGCCAGGGCTCTGCTGCGCACGGTCAGGAGCAATGAGGATTATGCCGTTGCTGTCGAATATAAAAAGGGCCGGATAGTGGCCGTGGGAGACTCGGCCATTGCCGGCGATGCTACGAATTTTCTTGGCCTGAGGCGAAGCCATAACGGATATCACGAAAACGGCGTCGACAACCGAGTTTTTCTTTTAAATGCCATCGACTGGCTGGCCGATACAGCCAGGGTTGTCGATTAGGTTTTTTTGTGGGGGAAGTGGCAATCATAGGGTGACGACAAAACCCTTTAGCCCGGTTTTTTTCTGAATCGTGGCCTGAAGCTGTTCGGCTTGCTGGCGTTGTTTTCCACCATCAATGCGTACGCGATACCATCCCTTGCCATCGACGGTTTCATTGACAATGACGGCCAGATAGCCCTGAGCCTGTAGTTCTCTGACGAGGTTTTGAGCCTCTTGTGCACTCTGAAACGAGGAGACCTGGACGGCGTATTTTCCTGTCAGCTTGAGGTTCCCTGGTCTGACGCCTTTGGCCCGGGCGGCCAGGGCCGGGTTCTGCTCAGTCGAAACCTCGGGAAGCGTGCGCATTGGGGCTGGCTGATCCAGGAGTGCAAAAAAGTCATAATGATAGGGCTCGGCCGGTCCTGTTTCGTGGTTTCGCCGTTTCGTTTTATGAGGCGTGATGGCACCTTCAATGTCAAGGCTCAGCTGACCATTTGCCACATGGCCTTTGAGGAAAAGCTGCGTTATTGCAAAGACGGCGGCAACAGCCACGACGCTCCCAATAATGAGCAGGGAAATCCGAAGCAACCCCCAGGCTTTCATTCTCATGTCTTCAATCTCCTCCAAATTTGCCGTGCGGCTCTTGGGTCGTGGGTTTAGCACCGATGACGCACAGCGGCAAAATTGTGGGGTGAAGACAAGGGGCTAGTTGGGGCGTTCGGCAATGAGGGAATGTGCTGCTTGCCAGAGTATTTTGCCGCTGTATGCATCCTGGAGATCGAGCACGGCATCATCACTGATCAAACGCCAGCGCTTGTTGTTGTCGACCAGGTGCCAGGTCGAAAAACCTGGTTCGATGATGGCCAGCTGGGGCGCATTGTCAAACCGGAAGGCGATAAGAAAGCCGGAGGCGATGGGCGCAATGCCGTTGATGGTCCGTTCCCTGAGACCATTGAGCTTGATGCGTTTGGCTTCGCGCGTATGGGGATCGATGCGCTCAATGCAGGTATCCCCGGCGGCATCCTGCCACACGACGGCGAAAACACCGTGGCCGGTGGCGATGATGGGGCGCTGGGCTGTGGCTTCACCAAGATCAAATATATTTTCGGGATGTTGGGCAAAGGCAGCATAGGCACGGCCGGCGGCTGTCCAGGCCAGAAGGACATGTCTGTCATAGGCGGCGATGTCAAGGCTTCGAATGGGGGCTTCGAAGAACCACTCCACGCCTGCCGGCTTCTGGCTGTTTTTTGCCAGATCGTAGATATCGCAGACGATGCCCGTTCGCCTGGCGCGCTGCGTGAGGCTGCATGCCAGAATGGCGTTGTCGTCATAGCTGGCAAGCGATGTCTGAAGCACGGTGTTTTGGGCAGAGTGGAGCGGAATCTGGCGCACGATGTCGCCCTGGGGATTTGCCACGACGATGGCGGAAACCCTCGTATCGCCCGCATAGGCGCCCTCATTGAAGACGAAGGCAAATAATCCGGCAGCTGTCGCCATGTCGTCGACGCGTGCACCCGATTGGGTGTCGGACTCGTAGAGCGGGACGATTTTGGGCTGATTCGGGTTGGTGCGCTCGGCAATGTAGGCACTGCCCTTGAAGCATACTGCCAGCTCTGTCGAAGGGCAGCTTTGGATATCGCGTACGTCGCTCTGGATGGCGATGGCAAAATGCGAGGGCGTTGCCACGGAGCCAAAAACCTGCGTCGGCAGGTGGCTGTCTATCTGGAGAAGAAAAGGCCCGGGCTCACCCGGGGGAGGTGTCCATACTGGCGCGGAAACCTCCGCCGAAGCGGCGCTCTGCGCCGCCGCAGACGGTGATTCGGGCGCGGCCCCTCTGTCGCCGGAGCGGCAGCCTGCGAAGGTACAAAGCGCCACGGCAATGACGCAAATGACGGCATGACGCATTGTTTTATCCCAAACTATCGGCTGGCCTTCTGCCGGAGCTGCCCGCTGTACCAGCCACCGGTCATCGCATCAAGCTGGGCGGTGAGTTCCTGGATGGCAAGTTCTCGCTTGAGCCTGTCGGCAACATCCGTCGGCGGATTCATGCTCATCTCGACCTGGAGCTTGCGCCTGGCATAGTAAGTCTTGGTGACCTGCTGAAGGATCGTATTGCGGTTTCTGGCTGTGGAGTTCATTTGGCTGTAGACGCGCAGCTGATCGGGGTTATAGACGAGCTGGCTCAAATCCCACTGAGCCCGGACATTGTGCCGGATTTGATCGGTCTCTTCCCTGAAGGTGGTCTCTCGCTCATAAGAAGAGGAAGTGCCGCTTGTCACTTTATTAACGACACGCTGAGGCCGATCGCGATTCTGATCCTGGAACTGGAAAGTGTAGGTAACATTCTTGGGGAGGGCGTTGGCGGCGCCGGCCCGTGAGTACAGACTTTCGAGCCGCTCACTGGTGAGGCCGGCGAATTCCAGCGCCGCCTGCTGGGTCGCCTCAATGCTTGGCTCGGAATTAAACTGCGCCAAAATCTCCTGGGCAGATTGGGCACTCGCGAACGCTGGTACCATCGACAGCATGACGCCCAGGCCTAAGGTGGCAAAAAATCGTGACATGGCTTACTCCTGAAAAAAGGGGGAATACGAAAGCAAAGAAAAAAGAAAATAAATCAGGGGTTTTGAGAAATGGCTGTTTTGTAGAAGCCGCCCGTGAGGTAGTGGAGCTGTGCCTCGACTTCGTCAATCGAAAGCAACTGCTGAACCTCTTCTGCCGTTTCGGCAGCATGTATCCGGCTGGCTGCATTCATCTGGAGGCTGCGCCTTACCTGAAGCGCTCTCTGAACCTCCAGGATGAGATTCTGCCGCAGTGTCGCCTGACTTGCGATAAGTGCTGTGATGCGGATTTCGTCGGCATTCTTGCGCCCTAAATCGAGCCGCCACAAGGCCATGATGCGCCACTCATTCTCTGTGAGCCGCCGCTGTGTGAACAGTTCCCTGACAGGGAGCTGCTCAGTGATGGCAGTGAGGCTATTCAGCCGCTCCTGACGAAAGCTGTACTGAAACTCTACCGTTGGCAAAATCATCGACAGCCGCGCACGCGTCACCCACCACTGGTCAGCCCCATCGTCGAGGTAATTCGCTTTGAGTGCCTGCTTCAGGACGATTTCATCCGAGGGTTCTCTGGCCCATGCACGTTTGAGTGCTTCGAATTGGGTATGAATGTCAGGTTTGGTGGCGGGCGAAATGGCAGCCCAAAGGCCGGTCTGTGCGGCAATGAAGGCATGCTGAGGCAGGTGTTGGGTGATAAAGAGCGGGCCCAGCCCCATGGTAAAAAGGGCCTGGTTTTGATCGATCCAGCCCTGCTGGTACAGGTAGACCGCATTGTCCGTTCGGACGGCAAAGATATCGGTGCTGCCTGAGACCAGCACGACTTGCTGAAGGGAAGCCCCCACAAATGGCGCCTGGGCGACTACTTCGTATCTCACACCGTCCCGAGAGCGAAAGACCGTGCCCGGCGTGATGGCAATGAGTGCCCCGGACGGTGCGACGGCAAAATCGATGATGGTGTCGTTTGTCTGGGAAGGCGCGATGTCGCTGAACGTCAGGCCGCCGTCGAGGCTGCGGAACAAAGAGGATGTCGTTAGTGCGTAGATTACCCTGGGGTTGTCTGGCGCAATGGCGGTGGCATAGACGGCCCCCGGAATGATATCCTGCAGATGGGCCCAGGATCTTCCGCCATCATCGGACAGCGCCAGACCGTCTGTCAGGCCAACGACGAGGCGGCTGGCATCGGCCGAAGCCGCGACAGACAGAATCGAAGCCTCATCCGAGGCGGATAATGCCACCTGCCAGGTCGCACCGCGGTTTGCCGTGACAAAGAGCGCTTCGCTCGTCGCCGCAAAAGTCGCGGTGCCCATGGCGACGATTTGCCACACGAGGTTCGAATCGGCAGCCATCGCAGTGGCCATGTCGTTCTCTGCGCCTCTGGCAACCAGCGCGCGGTACCGTGCGCCATAATTCATCAGCGACGCCAGCCACGCCGACTCTGTATCCTCAGCATCTTCAGTGTCGACGGTCAATGCTGTCAGGTTTGGATCCATGTCGAGTTCCAGATCCGACAAGACGTCTATGTCGCGTACATCGCGTGCTCGCAGCAGCTCATTGTCGTCGATCTCGTTCATGAGCTGCTCGGTCTGGGTTGCTCCGAACTGATTCTCAAGTTCCACTTCGAGGTAACGCCTGAGAATGGCCACGCGCTCCCGGTCGCGTTCGTCCGTATCTGCCTGTGCCGAATCCCAAAATGCAGCGCCCTCCCGCGACTGAGAAAAGGTCAGTGTTGTTTGCCAGGTATTGGTGCCATTTCGGCTTACAGCCACAAACCCGCCGCCGCCGGCATAGATAAGCGTCGGATCATCCCTGTCCTGGGCCACGGCGCTGGTTCCGCCTGTCAGGGCACCTACGGCAACGTTGAGCCAAATCCAATCGCCCTGCAGTGTTTCGCCTGCATCCTCTGACGGGTATGCCGGAAAAGCACTGACTTGCACCTGCGCCTGTTCAAAATCAGGGACAATCGGTTCATCCGCAACTTCTTGTGCCAAGGCACTGCGAGCCAATCCCAAAATGGCAAGAGACACCGCCAGCCCCCAAGTTCTCACTTGCATGGTCATGAATTATCTACCTCCCGGCGCTTCTGAAGTCATGATATCAGGAGCCTGTTCCGTTTACTATCAGAATGAAAAGCGTCACACAAGCTGACATTTTGGCAGATATTGACTGAGGTTTTATGGGGGTGGCGCTGGGGACGGCCAGCGCCGTCCCTCACGCGCCACGCCACGGCGCTATGGGCATGCCCATACGCGCCGTGAGCCTGGCTATTGGCCCCGGGCCAATACGCCAGGCTGCTCTGCTTATTTTAGAACAGCCCTGAGGAAAGCAAACATGTCGGCAAACTGCGCAATGCGCTGATGCGTAAGATCCGCGCCGCCATGACCGGCATTTTTTTCGATACGCAACAAAACGGGGAGGTTCCCCGATGTTGCGTCCTGAATGGCGGCGGCCATCTTGCGGGCATGCATGGGGTCGACGCGATCGTCGCTGTCTGCCCCCAAAAATAACACGGCAGGGTAAGCCGTGCCCGCGACGACATTCGCATAAGGGGAATATGCCAGAATCGCCTCGAAGCTCTCGCGATCCGCCTCAACCGACGAATACTCGCTGATCCAGGTGCGTCCCGAACCGAAAAGATGATAGCGCACCATGTCCAAAAGCGGCACCGCACAGACGATGGCGCCAAATAAATTCGGACGCTGAGTCAGGGCTGCACCCACGAGCAGACCGCCGTTGGATCCGCCATAGGCTGCCATACGCGGGCTGGAAGTATAGCCCTTTTGGATGAGAGTTTCGGCAACGGCATAGAAATCGTCAAAAACATTTTGCTTCTTCAATCCCATCCCGTCTTTGTGCCAATCCTCACCATACTCGGAACCGCCGCGCAGGTTTGAAAACACATAGATGCCCCCATCCTCAAGCCAGGCATAAATCGCCGGATTAAAACCGGGTGTGACGGCGATATTAAACCCGCCATAGCCATAAACAATCGTCCTTGCCGAACCGTCAAGAGGGGTATCCCTGTGACGGAGAACAAACATAGGAATCCTGGTGCCGTCTTTGGATGTTGCAAAGATCTGCTCGCTGATGATCGCTTCCGTGTTGGCTGGCGTCTGCAGCGTTTTCCAGGCTTCAAGCGATAAGTCGGCCATGTCCAGCCGGTAGATATTTCTTGGCAATTTGAATGAGGTGAATGAGAAGTAAAGCGCATCATCCGTGCCGGAGCCACTCAAACCGCCGATGGTCCCTCGATCAGGCAGGGGGACAGACATCAGATGTGTCCCGTTTGTGTCGTAGACATCAAGATGATGCACCACATCCTTGATGGTTACCAAAACGATCCTGTTCTGAATAATGGCAAAATTCTCAATGACGCGATCCTCGAACTCAGGGATGATCTCAGTCCATGCTTCTCTGTCAAGGGGCGCGTTTTCCTCAAGAAGGGAAAGTTTAACGATCCGATACCTGGGTGCATTTTCGTTGGTAAGCAGGTAGAGCGTATCGGCGTCAATGCGCGAGTAGTATGTTGTCTGGGGCTGTGTGGGGAGGGAACGCCAGGGGCTGTCATCACCGCGCCGATCCATGAGTGCCAGCGTGTTGCCATTCCAGCCGTCCTGGATGGTGTAGACGAGCCAGTGGTTGTCCCGGGTGATGCCAACGCCATGGAATTTGGTAGGATCATTGAGGGGGGGGATGATCACGGGATTATCGGCAGCGGATGTGCCAAGCCGATGGAAACGCACATCGGTCATGCCGGGGCGCTGATCAACGGGGATAGTTTCGTCGGTGGGGAAGTAGGTGTAGTAAAAGCCGGAGCCATCCTTCAGCCATGCTGGACTGGCATAGCGTGCACCCTCAATGACGTCGCTGAGGTTTTGTCCTGTCTCGACGTCCATGATGTAAAGCGTCGAGTGGTCGGCGTTGTTTTGCTTGAGCGTATAAGCCAGCAGTTTGCCATCCGGCGATGGGGAGAAGGTGCCAATGGAGACAGAGCCGTCTTCGGAAAGGCTGCTGGGATCGATGAGGATCCGCGCATTTGCGTCTTTATTCGTCCTGGGCGCAACATAAAGCGTACTCTTTTCGTCTCTGGCTTCGCGGGCAAAATAGAAGGCATAGTCGCCAGCGATGTAAGGCGTCGAAACCGAGGGTACGTAGAGGAGTTCTTCGAGCCTGGCAGCGAAGGCATTGCGGTAGGGCAGCTGGGCCAGGAAATCGCGCGTGCGTCTGTCTTGTGCTTCAACCCAGGCAATGACTTCGGGATCATCGGCTTGCTCAAGCCAGCGATAGGGATCCGGAACGCGTTTTCCCCAAAGCTCGTCGGCTTCATTTCCGGGACGATTGTCGGGAGGGGCATTGAGTGTGGGAGGAAGTGGCTGGTTCATGGGCAACGGCGAGTTGGCAGAGGTGACGGTGTCAGCGCTGGTGGCACATGCGGAGGCTGCCAGCGCCAGAATCGAAAGAATCGATAGTCGTTTGAGCATGGGAAATTTCTATGGTTTGGATGCATAAAGACACGCAGGTGCAGTTATGTTGTGCCCTGCGAGGCGGATAGAATTCAGGCAGACAACGTGTGCGAGGCGCGTGGCAGCAAACCTGGCACTATTGCCTGAGTGAGGCGACGGTGCGGCTGCACCAGTCCTGGGGCTGCATGTATTCGTTTGTGTCGCTGGTACAGGTGACGACGATGGACGTGGCATTTTGCATAAAGAGTGTCTGCTCGACACGGATGCCTCGCCCCTTTGTTGTGTACTCAATGATGAACTGGAAAACATCCTGGCCGTTCACGGTGTCGAAGGTCGATTTGCTGATTTTGAAGGAAGATGCGTAGTCTGCCAGTCCCTTGACTTCTTTTTTCATGGCTTCAGCGTAGGCTTTAGCCACGTCAGTCGTGTTGCTCGTTGGCGCGTGCCGAAGAACCATCACGGAGATACTCGGGCTGAAGGGAGGGGGATCTGGTGGCTGGGGAGCGGGAGGGGGGGCCTGGGCTGCTTTAAGCGCGTCGGTGCGCTTGATGTCAGCCTGCAGGCTCGTATCCTGGGTGTCGAATGGGGGATAAAAAACGACATCGACGCGAGAAAAATTGACATTTTTCAGGTTGTGCGGTGCCTGGCGCTGGAGGGCATTGACGGTGGAGGCGTCGAACTTGATCCATCCAGAAGGCGGGGTAATCTGATAGCCAAGGTTGCTGGAGTAGATGCCATCCACAAGCGAACCTGCCAGTGCGGCCTGGGCAATGGTGAGGGAGAGGGCGAGTGGGAGGATGAAGCGCTTGAGCATGCAAAACCTCGGAAAATAACAAAAAAAAGACAACAAGCACCGCTTGTTGTCTCACGTCTTTCACTGGCAATCAACTACGAACGGCGATGATGCTCTCGTGGACGACGCCACGCGCGTGGTTATGCCCGGCTCAGGCGTTGGCGCGGTTATGCTGTTTCATGAGGCGGCTGATTTTTCGGCTGGCCCGCTTGGCAGGAATGACGCCTTTGCTGGCCGCCTTGCTGACAACCTTGATGGCATTGACCAGCAACAATTCGGCTGCGCTGGTGTCGCTGCTGCTGTTGGCTGTACGGAAAGCCCGCACGGCTTTTTTAACTTTGGTGCGTCCGGCGCGGTTGCGCGCTGTTTTTTTTGCAGTCTGTTTGATGCGTTTGAGAGCTGATTTGTGATGCGCCACTGTGTTTCTCCTCTGAATAATGGCTTAGAGATTGAGCTTGTCGGGCCACTGCTAAAGATGATACCGCAATATTTGGTCTTTGGCCGTAACGATGAGGGCGTTGAACGCCCGATAACGGGTCAAGCTTCCTATCATGGTCTGCACGCGTTGTCAAGCGCGATTGCCGGGTGCAAGTCTGTCGGGCGCCGGGTGCCGCGCATGGCGTCCACGATGCATTTGAATCATTGTTGAAATCATTAATGGATGGGCTCCGTTGACTTGACCGTGAGGTGGTCTTAAGGTTATATAACCGGGTGACGATCTTTCGATGTTGAAATCGCGGCGCAATTTTTAAGGTGTACAGATTATGAAAGCAAAGAGGATTGGTCTTTTTCTGGCTGGTTGCCTGTGGATTGTGTCAGGCTGTGCACTTGGCCCGGAGAGGAACTCTGGTCCGGATCAAGATCGTCTTGGGGCGATCGAGATAAAGATCAATGATTTGGTGCTGGATCACGTGTCGTGTATTGATGGCGACAAGACGGACTGGAAGTATTTTACCGTTCCCAGCGATACGAAGATCAAGCTGACGTTTGCGTTTGATCAGCCTCAGGCGGGCGGCATGGTGGTTTTGCGCAAGGCAACGGGCGAAGAGATGTATCGTTTGAAGGCTTTGCCGAACTCTCGCCGTGAGCAGGTATTTGATGCGGTGCCTGGTCACTATTATCTTGAGATATTCTGTGAGGCATTTCAGTCTGAGTATACCATTGAGGTATCGATTCCAAACTAGTGCTTTGTGGAAGGTGCAGCTGGTATTGCCGGAAGAGTGGCCGATGCTAATGAGGTTGGTTGAGAGCGTATAGAGGGGCAGAGGATGACGACGCGGCTTGTGAGCGCAGCCAAGACGGATGTAGGGCTTAAGCGCACAAATAATGAAGACAACTTCATCATGGTGCCTAGTCAGGGGCTGTACGTGCTTGCGGATGGCATGGGAGGGCATTCCTCTGGTCAGGTGGCATCGACGCTTTGTGTGACGCACATTTCGCAGTATGTTTGCGAGACGTCGAGGCAGCAGGGGTTTGAGTTTCGTTATCCTGCAAATCCGTCGCTCAGTTACGAGGCAAACCTGTTGGTGGATGCCATTAAGTTTGCGAATGAGCGCGTCTTCATCCAGAGCTGCAAAGACAGCGCCATGGAGGGGATGGGGACGACGGTGACGGTCATCTATAGTGTGCCTCAGGGTCTGGTATTGGCACATGTGGGGGATTCTCGTATTTATCGCATCCGGGACAAGCAGATTGTGCTGATGAGCCGGGATCATTCTCTGCTCAATCACCTCATCGACACGGGAGAGATCAAGGCGGAGGATGCGGACCGATTTGCGAATAAGAATGTTATCCTTCGTGCGATTGGTTTGAAGGACTATGTCGATGTTGATGTCAGGGAGGTACGCCGGGAGCAGGGAGACATCTACTTAATGTGTTCGGATGGTCTGAGTGATCTTGTGACCGAGCAGCAGATTTTGCAGGCAGTGTGCGGGGCGGCGAACCTGAATGAGGCGTGCAATGTGTTGATTGGGATGGCACTTCAGGCGGGGGGTAAGGACAATGTGACGGTTCTTTGCGTGTGTGTGGAAGTTGAGGACGGCGTGAGTGTGCATAAGGCCGGTTCACAGCCGTTGCCGGCATCCCCCCCCCATCCTGCGGGTCAGGCTGCACAGTCGTTGTCACAGAGCGGAGGGTT
>WQTY01000016.1 GCA_009786045.1 Pseudomonadota bacterium
TCGTGGTCATACGCACTCCTGCAAGTTTCTCTCTCGGTTTTCCGGCTTAAAGCAAATGTCCAATGGACGTTTGCTTTTTCTCGTTTTTGCATCCACAGATTCGTAACGTTTGGCAAATAAACGTTATTAACAAAGAAGACCGAGCACCACGTTCGAGGAGAAGGATAATTCAACGATGAACGTGGTAGCAAATTAAGCACTGAAGGTGCCTGCGCTTTATAAACGCTTTTTCTCTGAGATCACTTCATCGTAGTGTTGTTCCAGAGCGGCAATGCGATCTTCCAGGCGGTATTCATTCTCCATTTTTTTGCGTGCAGCCACCCCCATCTGATGCCTCAGATCGGAATTGTTCACCAGGGACAAGATTCTGTCTGCAATGAGTTCTGGCGAGTGCTCTGGCACCAGGAAGCCTGTTTTCTCATCTTCGATAATTTCTGGAATACCCCCGTGATAGGTGCCGATGACGGGAACATATCTGGCACCAGCTTCTTTGGCGACAAGGATACCACTTTCGCGATCACCATTTTTGGCAATCACACTTGGTGCAAGCAAAATATCACTGTTCAGAATGTGCTCAAAGACGGCTTCCTGAGATAAAGGCTTAAGAAACACCACATTATTCTGCAGAGATTTACGTTTTACGATGGCACGACACAATGGCAACAGCTCCCCATCACCAATGAGTGTGAGCACAAGATCGAAGGGTTTGTTCTGAGATTCGCAGCGCTGTTTGAGCAGCGCCATGGCATGGATTGAATCAATAAAACCTTTCTTTTCCACAAATCGACCTACCTGAATGAGCCTCTTGCCAGTCCGTGCTGGAATGTCAACTTCTGGGATGGTCACGCCCAGTCGCCATGTAAAAACTTTTTCTGGCGGAGCCCCTAAACCAACAAGCATTTTGTGCAGCTCATCACTTGCCGCAAGGAATCTGTCGACACGACGAAACATCCATTTACTCAACAACCAATAACGCCAATAAGCAGGCCAAAACCGGCGAGGCGTACAAAGGAGAGGGACATCATAACCATGAAAAGTGACAACAAGCGGTAAACCCATACATTGAGCATGGGGGAGCGCATAAATGCTGCCAGGACCAAAGTGTGCGGCAATGAGATCATATTGCCCACTCTGCATCAATGCTCGGCGAGTCGGCGATACGAGAAAACTTTCGCAAGCTAGTTTTTCAATACGCTGCGACAGCGTGCTGCCAAAGGTATACACGGGTTCGTAGGGAAAGCGCTCCTCGTGACAGCGCTGCATGGCAAAGACTTCTGCCGTATATCGACTCAGTGTCCTAACCTCATCATATACGAATGTCTGAGAATATGGACAAAACTGTGTGCTGAAGAGCGCAACTTTTCGTTTCTGCATTGTGTGCTCCATGTGTCTGACAAACTGACTATGAACATGATCATGGCATGCCACCTTCATTGTGAAAGCAGTATTCTTGCCACTTTACGCGACACTACAAAGAATCATTGCCAGTGTCATCTGCATTTTTGCACATATCGCGCCCTGAATTGTCCTCAATTTTCTATTTTACGATGAACAGATCCTGCCGGGAAGGCAAGATCTCTCCCATAAAATAAACGAGCGGGGCGTTGCGGGGTGTCCCCGCACAGGGGGTAGCCGCGTATCGGCATTTGCCGATAGCGGCGCAGGGGGATTCCCCCTCCGTATGAAAAACTATCACAAGGGGCAAAACTTTTATCCGAAGGCAACAACGGTTGCGCCTGCTTGCACAGCCACAAACAATACACTTTGCTCTCTACCCACAAGCAATGCGCAGCATTGCAGGGGGTGTGGGGGAACGAGTTCCCCCACAAAAAAAACTCTAATGCCGGTTCGGATAGGCACTCAGAAAATTGTGTATGGAGGCCGCAATGCGCTGATGCGTAGCCGCATCTTCCGGCGCATCCAGCACCTCAACGATCCAGTCTGCAATGCGTATCATCTCGGCTTCCTTCAGCCCGCGCGTGGTCAAACTTGGCGTACCCAACCGAATGCCGCTTGGCATTCGGGGTGGATTAGGATCATAGGGAATCGCATTGAAGTTGCACACGATGCCCGATTCTTCCAACGCCATGGCCGCACGCTTTCCATCCACGCCCTTGGGGCGCAGATCCACCACCATCAGATGGCAATCCGTCCCACCGCTCACGATTCTCAGCCCGCGTGATGTCAGCGCCGAGGCCAGCGCCCGTGCATTGGCCACCATCTGGTGCCCATAGGCTCTAAAGGCTGGTTGCTGGGCTTCGTCCAACGCCACTGCCAAAGCAGCTATCTGATTCATATGCGGTCCTCCCTGAATCCCGGGGAAAACAGCGCGATCGATTGCCTTCGCATGCTCCGACCTGCACAATATCATTCCGCCCCTTGGCCCGCGAAGCGTCTTGTGCGTCGTCAAAGTCACCACATCCGCATAGGGTACCGGGTTGGGATAAGCGCCGGCCACCACCAATCCCGCCACATGCGCAATATCCGCTACCAAATACGCACCACACTCATCTGCAATCTCACGCAGCCGGGCAAAATCAAGCGCCAAACTGTACGATGTCGTCCCAATAAACAATACCTTCGGTCTGACCTGACGACATAATGCTGCAACCTCATCGTAATCAAGATGCTCAGTCTCGCGATTTACCTCAACCTGGTGTGCTTCATACAGCTTGCCGGAAAAATTCACCTTCCAGCCATGTGTCAAATGTCCGCCAGAATTCAACCCCAGCCCTACGATCCGATCCCCAACCCCGCACAACGCCATATAAGCTGCCATATTTGCAGGAGACCCACTGTAACTCTGAACATTCACATGCCCAGCACCAAACAGTGCCTTCGCTCGGGCACAGGTTAGCTGCTCCAGCGCATCCGTGTGCGCCTGACCCTGATAATACCGTTTGCCAGGATAGCCCTCAGAATACCTGTTCACAAAACAGCTTCCCAGTGCGGCCAGTACATCGTCCGATACAATATTCTCGCTCGCAATCATTCGAAGCACAGACGCCTGCTGAGCACACTCCTTCGCCAAAATCTCACTCACTTCCCGATCTTTCAACACGATCTCACTCCTCGCCTTTCGGCAAAATACCCAAATCATCGGTCCAGCCGACCATGCGCTTTGCCAGACCCAGGAACGCGTCATACAAAGATAAAACATCCCCGTCTTCAGCCAAACTCGCTCGATGCAAAGCAATTGTCCCGGCATCACGCCGCCGCACTGGCCCCCCCGTCAATGCCTCTGACGGGGAATGCGTTTCAAGTGCAACCAGAGAACCCGCCAACAATCGCCGCACAACGCCGCGGCTGTCTGCCTCACTGAAACCACACGAACAAAACAACTTTTCTGTGACTTCACATAAAATCAGCGAATAATTTGAACCCAAAACCGCCGCCGCATGATAGCGCGCCTTCTGCGCCGGGTCCATGATAACCACATGTCCCCCCAGGCGCGACACAAGCGCCTCCGCTAATGACACGGCTTTCACATCGCCCTCGGCCGTATGCAAAAGCCCACAGTAATGCGCATAACACGCCGCATCATCGCATGTCGTTTCCGGACATGCTGTGAGCGGATGCAGTGAGCCACAGGCATACCCCAAATCGCCAAATACCCGGCTTGATACAGCGCCGCTTGTGTGTAAAACAACCGCCTCGGAACAAAGCCTGTCCTTGAGTGCGTGCGAAACCTCCCCAAGCCTGTCATCCACGACCGTCACCCAAACCAGGTCAAGCCCGGCCCAAAGCCCTGCCAAAGCCTCCGCACCGACCTCCGAAGCAACCCGACACCCAAAGACTTCTTCAAATTGCGTCGCCGCCTCGGGCGAAATCTCTACTCCCAAAACAATCTCGTCGCCCAAAAAACGCCCCAATCGAGCTTGAACAAAGCCCATTCGGCCACACCCTATCACGCCTATCCGCATCCTAAGTCTCCGTGCCAAACCACAGCGCAAAGCGCTCTGCGATTTTGTGCATGCGGGGGAAGCCTCCCCCTACGCCGCTATGTGCTCGGGCCGGCAAGGCCCTGCGCGCATACGCGTCTACCCCCTCTGCGGGCATTCGCCCGCACCCCTCATACCATACTTGTTCTGAGCAGCTACAAAAACTCTCTTCCTCAAGTGCTCAAACAAAGACATGCAGAATAAAAAAGGCACCCCTTTCGAGGTGCCGTCACAAACATGAAAGCAAAAATGCTATCGGCGAGCGTTGCGTTTAATACCAAATGCTGTCCAATAGCCACCACCAGAGCCGCTACCCACTTTCAAGGAGTGCGTTGCATTTGTAACATAGTACTCACCCTCCATTTCTGAGCCGACATCCAGAAGTGTAATAATCCTGCCACAACTCACATCTGGCTCGCCTTCGCATGAACCTTTGCCAGTTAAAAAGTCATCCGTGCGCTGATTCAAGATAGACACGGCCAACGCTTTAGCTTCTTCAGCACTGGCAACAGGTTGATCACTTATCTGAATTCTTGTACCAACCCCTTTAGCTGCATCTTTGGCAAGATCTGGGGCAACATCGCTGCCGCCCATCTGGCCATTAAGATCAGCCTTTGTTGCTGACTCAATGATAGGCTTGGCTGTCCTCGGGCAGTACGAACGCACTACAACCTCTTCGGGCACATTCATCGTCGTGGCATTAAAATCGCAACGCTGAAGAATACGCGTGTTGTTAGTGGCTTTAGATCCATCCCATCGAAGGGTTACCCCTGTTTCTACGCGTGAAGGCTTCTTAAATACGAGCTTTTTGCCCTCGACTTTAACCTCAAAGCCAATGCGTTTGGCGCGTTCTTGCAAGAAAACCAAGTTGCACACATTGTTCTGAACAATGTACTGGTGTACGATTTTGGAGTCCTCTGCGTCACATCCCAAGCCACATTCACCAGCAATAAGCTGGGCCAAACATGAATCCTTCATTTCTTCAAAAGACCGCTGAAACCGTCCGCGTGTCAACAAATGAAGCCCGTCAAAACCGGTGATAACAAAAATCTTACGCGCATACTCTTTACGCTCTATTTTGACGCCTGTTACATCACCTTCAATGAGCTGCGTCAAACCAGTTTCATAGTAACCCAACTTGATGACGCAACGATCACCTTCTTTAATCTGACCAAACTTTGCCGTAGCAAAAGCGTCATCACCATCGTCGAGGAGAATCTTAAAGGAACTGGCGCCGTCAGAAACCTGATCTACCTCGATCGTGGTTACTCGCTGCTTAAGCTTCGGCGACGAAAAGTCGATACCACCTAATTCCAAATAAAAATTTGGAGTTTTAACTTTAGGCGCCATAATAACCTCCGAAAAATACAGGAATTAACCTTTGAATCACTTGTTGCCGTTGCCGTTATTGCCGTTATTGGTGGGAACGTTGAGCGTGACTGGGAACGGTCCAGTTGGATTAACATTTTGCTCTCCACAAAGCTTCAAATAGTTCGGGATCGCTGTGAGTTGGGCGGCAGAGGTGACCGCAACCGTCTTACTGCCTGGGCCGCCACCATTAGCCACTGCAACAGACACTTCAGTTGCCTGCTTCAAAGCCACAGTGGCTGTTGCACGGCAAGGTCGGCCATCTGGTAGGAACATCGTGTACTTTGTCGCTACACTGTCGACAACGCCCGTAAACTCCCCTCCAGGTCCATTATACAAGTTCCTGTCATTGCCGTTCCATAACGCCATTACCAATGGAGGACGCCCGAGATTCTCATCAACCAACGTCAGTTGCATCAAATCGCCGATGATTGGACGCACATCCTGCTCTTGTTCATAGCGATCAAAGAGAAGCTCGACGCTCATCGTGATCGCTTTTCCTGCCGTGAACTGCAATGATGGAAAATTCGTACTGATGCCAGCATTGTCATCGCTCCAGCCTACGGGTTTCGTAAAGCTCAGCTCGCGGGGGTTAAAATCTGCTTCTATCTGGATACCCGTTTCCATAGAATGAATCGCCATTTTACTCATTATTCTGCCCTCCTATTCCTTACAACGTTGATATTCCTCATCCAAGCTATTCAAAATCATTTGATAGACTTCTTCCGCAATCAGCTTAATTTCTGCAGTGGGAACCCCACCTACGCCTAGAACATTCGACCCCGAATCCGACGAAGTTGCTGCAGAAGTCGGCGTCGAACCACCATCCAAACCACCGCTGAACAATGGTGCATTGGCCTCGGCTTGTGGCAAAAGATTGGGGCTGACATAACGCTTGTCTGCTCGCTGCATGCCCTGAATGGGATTCGCGCCAATCTTCTGCAACGCTTCGCGCAGTTCGCGTGCTTCTGCAGCCTGTCGCGCTTTGGCATCCTTTTGGCGCCACTGCGGAAGACCGCGTTCGCCAAGGTAGCTCTCTCGGGGAAGTGCCTCCACCAGGGCGCGCACCACCTCGTTCGTTGAAAAGACACCAACGTTGCGGTTGCTTACGTTCTCAACGTAGTCCAGCAGTGAGTCTATGCGATCGAGAACCTGACGGCCTTCTGCCGGAGCCTCTCCAGCAACGCCGGGCAAAGCCGAATGCATGCCCAAACCATGTGTCACCCAAGTGTACTCAGGAGAAGACGCCGTTTGGGAATTCAACGCCGAAGAATCTGATGGCATAGAGAAGGTCGACAACAACGTTTCGCGCAAATCAGAAGACTCAGGCCCAAACGTTGCCTCATGAGAAGCAGTGCCCCGCTGTCCTGAAACAAACCTCGGCGCGGACGCATCATATGCCGAACCGGAATAAGACCTGTCGTGAGTCCGGGAAACGGCCTCTGGGCCTCCCAGCATGCCAACATAGCTTTGCGTATTAAAACCGACACTGGCACGCGCCGTGTTTTGACCGCCGCTTGATAAAGCGCTGAGATATCCCTGGCGCAATCGCTTCAAGCTGCGACCCTCGCCCTGCTGGCTGAGCATCTCAACATAGCCGGCATACAGTTCGTCGCGAACGGAGGACGCAGAGACAACGCGAGATGCAGACTCAAGATTGGGTCTGGCAACCATTGATACGAAGTCATGTGCAGACATGTCGATGGCAGCATCGGAAAGATGCATCTGGAAGCGTTCCTTCCCCGACTCGGGCGATGAAGCTGCTGCAAGCGTCGACCGGATGTCGTTGCCGGCGCGCCGGATGCCCGCCGCATAAGAATCCTCAGATGAGGCCGAAATGCGTGAATGGCCAGGCACCGAACCCGCCCCCAACATCACAGGCGAGAATGCCTCAATGCCGGCAATGCCAGACATCAGGGGTTCATTAAACCCAAGCGATGCCTTCACCAGAGGCGCATGCGATGTCCGGGCAGACACTGGTATATGGGAATCCCCAGCCGCTCGGCGCAACGATAATCCAGAACGATCATCGCTGATCGAAAGCACTGCCTTAACGCGATCGCCCTCAGAAGACATCGTGTAGGCGGCCACACTATCCAGACCCGCTGTCAACGAAGCCTGCTTCAGTGCTCGACTGAAACCGGCAACATCCTGAGTTTGCCCCGATGCCATATCCGATGCATGCATCATAAGCGCTTTGCGAAGACCGAGCATCGAAGAAATGTCACCAAGTGCACCCTCAGAAGCATAGCCCTGGCGCTCTCCAGCGCGAACCCAGTTCATCGAAGTCACGATTTCATCGTAACCCATCTGGGGCGAAGTATCTCCGGCCAGCATGGATGACACCGGCAATGCGTGTGCAGGCACGTCAGACAAGAGACTTGTGTCAGGCTTAACGAGAGATAACATTCGGTCAAGCCGGCTGTCGCCCTGAGCCGCGTATTCCTCGGCGCGGGACAACAGTCCAGTACGTCCAAAGTTTGACCGGAGCGCAGCATAACCCGCCAGAGAATGCGTCAGCGTTGGCAAATATTCACTCAAAATGACGCTGTCATCCATCCTGAATCGCTGGGGTACACTTTCCAGTGACCCACGCAAACTGCGCGCAAAA
Source organism: Pseudomonadota bacterium (assembly GCA_009786045.1). Taxonomy (GTDB): domain Bacteria; phylum Myxococcota_A; class Bradymonadia; order UBA4248; family UBA4248; genus WQTY01. The sequence continues at coordinate 7,921 of WQTY01000016.1, forward strand.
GATGTCGCATCCGATTGGCCTGAAACCAGATTTCCAAGACGATTCGAAAGGTGCGCCGTTGCTTCGATGGCGTCCACGTGAGAAGACAACTGCTCCAACTTTGTTTCGCTTGCGCGGATAGAGGCTACCGCCGCTGAAATGTGTGCATGCATTTCCTGCGAGAGGGATTCTCCTGCGGCATGCTGTGCAGATTCAAGCTCAGTTGCATTTCTGGCTGTGGCCAATGCCAACATATGCTGTTTGACCGCAATGCTGAGGGCGCTGTCCTGCGTTGCCTGAGAGGCAAGGGCCGAAACCTGAGACAAAATCGTCTCCTGAGATTGTCGCTGCTGGGCCGCAAAGCGCGAGACCTGATCTCGGACCTGAAGAACCGCCGCAAGGCTGTCTGTATGCTGCCCTGCCTCAGCTGCCTCAGATGACGATACGTAAACCCCTTCAGACTGAAGGGAATCATACCCTGGCATCGCAAGTGCCTGAATGGCCTGTGATACAAAAGTATCAAGTTTTTCAGATATCTGGCGGATCATCGAAACGCTGCGGCCGATGCTGCCACCCGAAGATGCATGATCGACAAAACCTATCCCTTCGATCTCATTAAGCAGCGATGTTACCAATTCCTGGCCCACACCGGCAGACGACAGCCGCGCCGCCAAACGCGTCATCGAATGCTCAACGCGTGATACCAGCGAAGACATGGCACCGCGAACTGATATCCCGTCACGGTCGTTACCCTTGAACTGACCCGTGGCATCCGCATGGCGGCTTGTCGATACCCGCACAGAATCCGTCACAGCCCTCATGGTTGCATCCGAGATGACACCAGAAGCATGAAGCGATTCTGCACTGTCGAGGACGTCACGCAGGAGAACGCGATCGATCTCATCAGAGACCCCATGGAGCCTGACAAACCGGTCTTCTGCCCGTTTCCAGCGCAGTGTTGCAGAGCTCTCGCCCTCACGTGCAACACGAGCCGATACCGCATTTCCAAATGTCTCAAGGTGATTTGCAAAAGCCGTCATCGCCATTCGAACATTGTCATTCGACGGCTCCGAAGCACGAACCATCGCACGCTGCGAGATGCTTCCCATCGCGCCCGCCTCAATACGCGGGACCATACCTGCCGATGACCTCAAACGCTCTGCCACATGCAGAACATCCTGCGTCAACTCGTCTGATAATACGCGTCGCGCATACATCCGCCCCGATGCTTCGATCTTTGCTGCGTCTTCGCTGGAAACCACGCCAAGCGAAGACAGCTCGGCCAGAATGCCGTGCATATCGCGAAGCGCACCCACGCCCAGAACCCCATCCACAACAAGTGTCTCCACGCTGCGGCGCCAGCGTGTCACCAAACCATCCATCCGCGAATGGTCTGATGTTTCGGATGAAGCCTGTGCGAGCGATTGCTCCACTGCCCCCGCACGCGACATCACATGCGATGCAAGCATTTGCCGCGGTGAATGGGCCAGTGCCTGTGCTGCTTCAAACACCGATGACGAAGCCATGGCACGCGCCGCAATCTCTCGCCCCAACTCGCCCATGCCCCCGCGCGTTTTTTCCGCATCTGAACCCGGGGCAGAAAACTGACCCAAAATCGTACGCTTATCTTTAAGAGACAAAGACTGTAACATTGCGGGACGAACGCCACTGGCACGAAGTGCCGCCACACGCTCACGAACGGCCTTTGCCTGTTTCGTAGCCTCTGTATGGCGCTGCACCTGCAGCATATCAGACGAAAGCATCTCTGCTTCCGCTTCTGCCTCGTCTTCGTCAAAAAGTGTCAGCAATACAGCATCCAGCCAGTACTGCCACTCTCCCACGTCCGTTGCATTCTTGGGGCCCTGCGTCATTGCCCGGGAAGCATACCACTGACGCCAAAATGACTCTGTCGATGCCACTTGACCCAAACGCGATACGTCACCTCGCGGCATGACCCGCGAAACGCCGTCCAATAAACGTTCAGCGAAAGCATCCGCCCGGTCAATCACATCAAAGGACTGCTCCGATACACCCTCCATCGCGTCCAGACCAAGAGAAGCCAAGGTCAATCTGCGAAACAGAGTCCCCATCGATCCATTATCTATTTCCTGATGCCTGTCGTTTGACATCGCTACACTCCAATTGCTGTGCCCGTTGCCGGCGCTGTCTTCGAACTAGACACTCTATGGTGACTCGTGTCCCCACTCCCGGTCTCGCCCCACCAACTCCCGCGCATCGCCATGGTCTGCGAAACTATGTTATCTTCAAACCCTCATGCGCAATCTCAAGCGTCTCTGTCGCAATGGCATCCTGCATGACGCTAAGGGACGGGCCGTCCCACTTCACAGGAATCCCTTTTTTAAATGTATAGGTCAGCTTCGTTGCCCCACTGTCGTCCAGCAACTCTATACTGCCGTCGAGCCGCGTAATTTTCCCGCCTTGCAGGAACTTTTCGATCCAGGCAAACATGCCCTTGTCGCACACCCCACGCTTGAGCGTGATGTTCGTATAGGAGGCGTTGCCAATCAGCTTGCGGGTCGTGTCGTTGAGACCGCCTTCTACAACATCCTGGACGTTTATCTGAACCGAGAGACCGCTTACCTCCTGAAAGTAGCCTATCGGTGCATCAGCCCCATCTACTTTAACGACGACCTTGAATCCAAATGAACCGTATGGATCTTTCCGTGCGCTACTCATTTCTCTCCTCCACTCGTTTTCATGACATCGCCACCAAGCAGCGACCTGTAAATCGGGGCATCGTACCCGGTAATGCCAAAGTTGCTACCGCCACACCCAGTTGCAAGGTAAATACCAATCGGGAATATTATTTGTGAGCGAAAATTGTGTTGAAAACCTCAAGGGAAACGCATCTTGTCCACTCGCAAAAAATTAGCCATCTCTGTCACAGGGTACTAAAAACCCCACCTAGACACCGACAACCTGCTCTTCCATCTTATGCTCAAAACTCATGACGATGTATTCCATGGGTTTGCCAATGGCGATACCCACATCGACATGGAAGGTGCCTGCGTCATTGTCCTCGTGCGAGTTATTGTTCGCGTCGCACTGGACAAAAAATGCCGCCTCCTGAACCTTGCCGGGGAAATAGCCGGCTGCCCAGAGTTTGCCCAGAAAGTCCGTCAGCAACAGCGTGACGCTGTGGCGCAAATCGGCCCCATTCACCTCAAAAACAACCCACTGCGTGTTTTCGTATATCGCACGGCGAACCGCATTAAAAACGCGGCGGCTCGTCAGGTAACGCCAATCCGGTTCGTTCGACAGCGAACGCGCACCCCAGGGGCGAATGCCCCGCTGCGGCACAAACCGTATGCAGCAGATACCCTTATCATTAAGCTCCGACAGATGACCCTCATGCAGGACAACCTTCAAACCTGAAAGCCCCTCAATCGGCACGTTCGCGGGCGCTCGAAACACCCCGTCCGTTCTGTCACACTTCGCATAAACGCCCGCCATAAAACCACACGGCGGCACAACCTCTTCGCGATCGCCATTGAGCCGGATGCACCACGGATAATAAAGCGCCGCAAACGATGTGTGAAATTTGGCACGATAATCCTGAACCTGCTCGATCTTCATGTCGCGGGGTGTTTCAAGAATCGCAAAACGATCCCCAAACCGCTCACAGTGGTCGACCACCGCCTGCTGAACACCCAGAAAATCTCTGTCGCTCTTGAATGCCTCGCAATAATCCCGGAAATATTGAAGGTCAGGAACGCATACCAGGTCGATCTCTTCGTTAGACTCAAGCGCCCCCAGGCCAAAACGCGAATCCGGGCCACTGTTGTACCCAATGACATCGTCGCTTGTGATGCCAGAAAGCCCATCCCGGCCGCCGCGAAGCAAAATGTCATCTGTTTTGTCAGGATAATGCTCAAACTCACCCCCCGACAAAACATTGACACGAACCAATTCCGATTCCTGAGCCACGATGCGTGACACATTGCGAACCGCCATGCGGCACATTGAGAGATTCGAAAATTTCTCAGACCGGGTCTTCTCCTTCACCAGCAGATCAAACTCAATGCTCTCAAGATACGTGGGTGCCGCCGACTTGAACTCACGATCAATGGCGTCACGCCAGTAGATCTCGTTGCCGCGGATTCGGTCCAGCGTCACATAGCGAGAGGATTCCCCATCGCGGAGACGCAAAAGCATCCCGCGCTCCATCCCGCGCGAAGACTGAACCGTTGCCATACGGCTGCCCGCCGCCAGGTCAAATGTCAAAAATGTATGCACGCGCGGCGTGTCAGAATACTCCACCCGCACGCTCACCTTGTTACCCCAATTCCCTTCGCTGGATGCCTTCACTTCTAATGTCGGATAGCCGGACTTGTCCAACAGCTCATAGCGCGAACAGCGCGCAAGCTCCCCCTTGCCATTGCGAAAAACATGCGCCACTCGCACGACAAAACATCGCGCCCCGCCGTTGGCGAAAAATCCCCACACGCTCGCATGCAGGTAACTGTTCGGAACCGGCTCGCCAAAAATTCGCAAAAACTGATGCATGCTTTGAACGCTGACAGGCTCGTTGAGAGGACCGCGCTCGGCTACCCCCAAAAATGCCGGAACACCAGTCTCTCCCAGCGATAAACCACGCTCAATCTTTGGATTGTCCTCAAAATATACACCAGGGAGCCTGATCTTTGCCATCTCTACCTCAAAATCATGTCTAGTCCTGACCCGCCTCAACGCCCCCCACAAAAAGTCTACCCACCCCGGCTTTCGTTGATCTCACGGTTAATCTCCGAAATCTCACGTATCCAGATCTGGCGCTCCTTGTGTTCCATGTTGAGGATGTCGTCTATCGCCCAATGGAAGTGATAAGCGATGTACGCTACCTCCTGATACAGCTTTTCCAGGGGGTAGCTTAATACCCCCCCAGGCCTGTCCCCATGTCGACCTCAAACTCATGTTTGCACGCAGGGCAGCTGACCTTGATGGCGGCACTTCCTTCCTCATTGATCTTGCGGTAAAATTCCTGCAAATAAGCCAAATCCGAGCTGAACAGATCTTCAATGATGTTCGGTGCCACTGTGCGGATTGTGCCGAGCTTCGTGATGACGCGGCTCAGAAGAATAATCACCAGATAGGCGCGGTTCGCCTGCACGCGATAATCCTGAAGCGGCGCAATCTCATCCTTCGCCGTCGCCAGACGCATCACGCCCTCTCGGTGAAGATTGCCGTCCTTGTCCACATAACCCTTGGGGAGCGTAAACTGGAACTCAGTCTGGAATGCCATAACACCATCCTTGTCAAAATCCCCTCATCGCAGAGGAGTACGTTAAAAAAGCAGGCACTTCGCCCTCAACATAAATCTATAATTTATATTGAGCCGATCACATTGTCCATCATTACACCGTTTCTTGAGCAAATTGTCGAGATATTTTGGCGCCTTTGGGTGGGTGGAGGGGGAAGGCTCCCCCTGCGCGGCTATGCTCGCCAATCTGTACCCCAGGCAAAGGCCCGGCGTATC
>WQTY01000017.1 GCA_009786045.1 Pseudomonadota bacterium
GAAGATGGGCTGGGACTTTTGTGGCAGGGGGCAAAGGTGATTGGCGATACTCACTTTGCGTTGCCGGCCCTGCCTGAGGCCGTGTTGTCGCGCATGGAAACGTTCGATGCGGCGGTCGATTGGGCACGGGGTGTGCTGTATTTGTCGGATGCGACAAATAAGGCTGGGAACAACACTGTACCTTCGTGGTGTGTGACAGCGACCGAGGTTCGGAACGATGCATTTGTGAAGCAGCTCTACCCCTCACGTTCGGGGCTGACTGTGGCACTGCTCGAAGACGGACGATTCCATTTTTGGGATGTCGAAGCACAGTGCGTGCTTTGCGACTGGCAGCTGCCTGCAAGCTGCGCTGATGCCGATGACTGGCGCGAGGTGCTTGCCGGGACGCGTATTGGCATTGAGGACGATCCACGCATCCGGCAGATCGCTCTGTAGCTTTTTTGTGGGGGAACTTGTTCCCCCACACCCCCTGCGATGCGCAGCATTGCTTGTGGGTAGAGGGCGAAAAGATTCGTTTTTGGCTAAAATTCTCGCCTTTTGGAACGGTTTCTCGCTTGAGATGACGAGTGATTTTTAGAACTCGACGGCCGTGAGACACTCCCCAGAGCCCTCTAGGTGCTGGGATCTTTATCTTTGTCGCTGTCTGGCGCATTCTGCGTGGGCTGGACGATGACGGGGGGCTTTGCAGGTTGAATAATGGGTGGCCTGCTTGCCGAAAGGGGGCGCAGCGCAGGTTGAACGATGGGTGGCCTGCTTGCCGAAAGGGGGCGCAGCGCAGGTTGAACGATGGAAGGGCTGGTCGAAGTGGAGGTTTTTGCAGGCTGAACGATGGGCGGCCTGCTTGTCGAGAGGGGGCGCAGTGCAGGCTGAACGATGGGTCTGCTTGCCGAAGAGAGCGGCTTCAGGACCGGGACGGCGGGTTCGGTGCGGGCATCCATGCCCAGTGAGGCCAGGAAAGCGTTTGCTTCGTCGGCAACATCTTCGACGGCTTTTGATGTCTGGGGGAGATCTGGTTTTGCAGCTTCTGTATGCACCTGCGTGTGCTCAGGCTTTGGCGGAGCCTGAGCCTGCCCGGTCTTCGCGGCTTGTTCCCGCCGTGCCCGGTCAATGTGCCGCTTGTAGGTTCCGTCTTCGATTTCGCGCAGGGTGCGGTTCCAATAGGTGGAATAGCTTGTGAACTTTTGCATGGTGGTGCGAAGTCTGAACCTGAGTGCCGTGTTTCGAATGTTGAGCTGCTCAAGTGCCCTCATGGTGCGCACAACGTCCATGCGCATCACCGACGGCGGCGCTTTCTCGACACCCACAAAGTACTGCTCATAGCGTACGCGCAAGACTTCGAGTTTCTTGGCAAAGACCTCAACCATGCTTTCGATTTCTTCGGGACTGTATTTATTGTCTTCCGATAGTTTTGCCATAAAGCCTCTCCATGGGGTGCGCAGCGGACGACGGAAAAATATCCACGTTTCCACGCTACACGAATGGCGAATGGAATTCTAGAAGTATAAACTCAACGAAACCGACAGGATGTCCTGAGTTTGCTCGGCAAAGTGATGCTGATAAGCAATGTCCAGGCCGACAATGCCCTGTTTGTCGCGGTACCCAAGCCCGCCTGAAAGCACATGCTGGCCGTGCGGACCATCATATCGATAGCCTGCCCGCATGGGGAAAGCCTGCATCACCACATACTCAAGACCAAATCCGTAGCTTCCTGTATCGGCAATATCTTTGGCGCTGACATTAAACGCAGCCTCGAACATGAGGTTTAGCCCCCAGTCGAGTTTTGACAGGGCAATGCCCGCCGAGATCATTCGCGGCATGGTATCGGCAAAATCGCCCACAATGAGATTCTGGGCGGCGAACGCCAGACTGAGCCACTGAGTTGGACGCACGACGAGCCCAACGTCCATGCTGAATTGCGCAAGCACCTTCTCGCCACCGTATTTAATATGTGAATAGGTGCCGGTCAGGCCCAGACTGATGAGGTTATCGGCCAGAGGCATGGCAAGACCCAGGCGCAAATGATTCAGGTGCTGGGGCTTGTCATGGGGTTTTGAATATTCGTAAAGATAGCCGATCTGTGCGCCGAGCCTTCGGTTGCTTTTCATGTCGAGAAGATTGGCGATGACCGCATGCCCGCCATCCTGGTGCGTGTATCGATATTCGGCATCCAGGGCATACATCAGCGCAGAAGAAATCGCCGCGGGATTATGCCAGACGGCCGACGTTCCGCTTGCACTGGCAGTCATGGCATTGCTCAGGCCAATGGCCCGCGTTGTGGTGAGCTTGCCATGTGCTGTCAGCATATTTGCTGTCAATATATTGTCGTCGTGCTCTGCCCAGGCCCCGTTTGCGCAAACGAGGCCAAGGATCAGACTCAAAATTGCGCCATAAATTGTCTGCTTCATTGCTGCTCCCGTCTTCGACAAAACGCCACCATTGGCCGAGGCACATCCTAATCTGCATCGCCAGGTATGACAAATTCGGGGCGTTTGGAGGCGGCGCCTATTGGCTTTTGGCCAATACGTCGCCGGGCGCGCCTATGCGGGAACCCGCATACGGCGCGCCTGCACTGTGATGGGGGAAGCGGTGACGGTTAAAATACGCTTGAACAAATGAGCCGGAGGCTTTCGATACGTCCGTCGTGGGTTGTTCCCTCAATGCCGGTGACAATGTGCCCTTTGGGGCATTCGAGGGTAAAGGGCTGGCCGCTGGTATTGCCGGCGGACCTGGTCTGGCGCGTGGTGGCTTCGAGATTGGGCACCACCTGCCGGGTCGTTGTCACGCTTTTGCGCATGAGCTCTTTGCCATCGAGAAAAACGGCGACATAAAGCGTATTGTCCTGCACATGCAGCGGGGTCATTTCACCAAGGATGAGGCTGTAGTTGCCGTTGACAACGGCGACAAAGTGGGTCTCGGTCGCCAGGGGTTTCTTGCTGTTTTCGGTCTGAAAGAGCCTGAATTCGAGCGGCAGCACGCCGGATACGGCGATGGCATCCTGATCGATCAGCTCACCGTGAAAATCGACAAAAGTTCGCAGGCTCTGTGCATATGCCGCCAGGGGAAGCGCAGTGATGAGAAAGAGTATCGCAACCAACTTGAGGATAGATTTCATGTGAGGGCCTGGGCAAAACTCGTGCGGATAGAATGAATGATCGGAAACTAAGATGAGGGCTGGTCGCGGTTAGCGATTGACCTTCTCAATGTCATCAATGAGCTTGTTAAAGGCGCGGACGTCGCCTGCCGTGCCATCCTGGATGCTGAGTTTGGCGATGAGCCTGCGTGCTTCCGTAATATTCTCGCTGCTGATGCGCTCCCGAATATCGTTTTTGAGCCGCCTGACATAATCGCCGGTGAAGAGAGGCAGGAGGTTGGCCTGGATATCTGAAAAGTAAATGCTGTCCGGTGAGACATTCCTGAAGTACTGGATGGCCGCCTCAAGTTCATCGGCGGTCATGTTGCGCGATTGTCGCCTGACGCGGGATATTTCGTTATTGATGTCATCTTCCTGCGCGATGATGCGTATGTAAGTGTCGGCCAGCGGGTTGTCGGCGCTGACTTCCTTGGCGCTTGCGAATGCCTGGCGAGCGTCCTTGAGTCGTTTTTCGGCATAGGCTGTGACGCCGTGTTCGATGTGTGATTTGAGATTCTTCATGGCTTCCGCCTGCGCTTTGTTCTGGTCTAGCCTGGCATTGTAGCCGCTCAGGGCGATGGCAAAAAAGACCAGACTTCCGACGAGAATGAGCCCTGCGACACTGATCATGACGATGGCCCAGGCGGGCGTAGTGCTGACGCTTTTGAGGTTGGCGGCGCCATAGGACATCATGTAGGGGCTTGTCATGGGCATGCCAGGCATGGCTGCTGCTGCCGGGGGGATCCATGCAGGGGCTGCGATGCCGCCTCCCTGGCGCTGAATCATGGGCTCCATTTGTGGCGGCGGATTGTACGCCGCCACCGGAGGCATGGCATTTTGGGACTGGGCACCGCCCGTCAACGAAGGGAGGCTATTTTTCGATTGGTTGGGATGGTATTCGATTTTGGGCGGCCCTTTCCAGAGCTCATCGGGATCACCGCCAGACTGTTCGAATCTGAAACGGATATTGCCCATTTCGACGCTGTCACCATCTCGCAGCTGCCCGACGCGGATCCGATGGCCATTGAGCATCGTGCCGTTGCCGCTGTCCAGATCGCGGATTCTGAACCCTTCACGGAATTTGTCGATACAGACGTGTTGACGGCTCATCGAAATGTCACTGATGACGATTTCGTTTTTGGGACCGCGCCCGATCTGGGTTTTATCGCGTACGAGGATGTACTCGCGCTGTGAAGCCTTTCCAGATTCGATGATGAGTTTTCCGCTGAGCGGCTCAAAATCCATGGCGCTCATGGTGATTTGAGTTTTTTCGCCGTCCCCGTCTCCGTCATCCATCGGGATGTCGAGCATCATGGTTTTTTCGCCGACGTTCTCTTCTTCTTCCTCTTCTTCATCGTCGTTTGGCGCTTCGGCGCTGGCGTCTATGGCGGGCACAGAGGGCGTTTCGATGGCAGGGAGGTTTGAGCTGTGGCCGACAGGGGCAACAGCGCTGTCTGAGCTGACCGGTGCTGCTTTATTCCATGTGCCGGATCCTCCCTGCGCGGCGTCATTGAGCACTGCCATGGCATCAGCGATTTCTGCCGCTGTGGGCTGTGCGAGAGACTGTGTGGCGCCGGCGTTCTCTTCTTCTTCCATGCCGGAGATCGGCGGGGCAGCAGGTACAGCGGGCCGCGGGGCTGCCGCGTGGATGGCTGGCCGGGAGCTCATACTCGAAGGATGCTGATCCTGAGGCAAGGCCGGCACGACGGGAATTGAATTGCGTTTGGCGGCTGCTCCGGGGGGAGAAAGCGGTTTGAGCCCCATCATGTTAGGCGCGCCAAGCTGCGGAAGCTTGGGAAGCTGAGGGCCGTTCTTGCCCGCCGGAGGAGGGGCGCTCTTATTGCCTTGATTGTTGTCTGTCATTGGCTATCGTCTTGTCAGGAATAAATCTAACCCAAAAAGATATCTGACTTCTTCGGTCGATACGGCATAACCCTGTGAACTTCTAAACCATTCTGCGCTGACATGCAAGTTTGTGAAAGCTTTTCGTTGCCAGTTGCCTGGGCACCGGACACCAGTGGAATAACTGCTAGGGTTTGAGCAAAAAATCGGATATGCTCTAATGTTGTGTGTGTGCCTGGCTTTTCGTGCGTTTGTTGTCATTCATGCATTGCCTCGGCAGCGAAGAAGCGCGTTTGGGCCGGCGCCGGAGTGAGTGTACTCGGAGTATGTAAAGATGCCTGAAATTATCCTGAAGGGTGCTGAAGAGGTCCTGGCGCTTCGCCGTGCCTGTCGCCTGGCAGCGCAAACGCTTGAAGAGGCTGCCAAGATGGTCAGACCGGGAGAAAACACGCTGGCCATTAACGAATTCATTCATGCTTATACGCTCAAGCACCATGCGACGCCTGCGCCGCTTAACTACAAGGGTTTTCCAAAGTCCTGCTGCATTTCGGCCAATGAAGTCGTTTGCCATGGCATTCCCAGCAAATCGAAGATTTTGCGCGAGGGTGACATCGTCAATGTCGATGTGACGACGATTCTGGATGGGTGGTATGGCGACGTTTCAGCGACTTTTTATGTGGGGACGCCTTCGCCTGAGGCGGTTAACATTGTGGAGACGACCAGGCGATGCCTTGACCTTGGCATGGCTCAGGTGCGGCCAGGGGCGAGGATTGGCGATATTGGGGCGGCGATTCAGGAATTTGCCGAGGGCAGGGGGTTTTCTGTGGTAAGGGATTTTGTGGGTCATGGGATTGGGCGCCAGTTTCATGAGTCGCTTCAGATTCCCCACTATGGCCGTGCGGGTTACGGTTTGCGCCTTGCCAAAGGGATGGCGTTCACCATCGAACCCATGATCAACGCTGGCGACTGGCGCATTAAATTTCTCAATGATGGCTGGACGGCCGTGACACTCGACGGAAAGTTGTCGGCACAGTTTGAACATACGGTCGTGGTGACGGACGATGGATGTGAGGTATTGACGGCGTTTAGCGGACCTCTCACCCATTCGGTGCCACCTGCCGATTTTAAGTTTCAGTGAGGCGGTAACCTTTAAAGAATGAAATGAAGCTGTGCGTGACGCATGGCTTCCTGTGGCATGCACTTTGCGAGGTTTGTACCATTGACTGTACAGTCGGAATATGCGTCGGAGGATCGCCTGAGAGCGGCGCTTGAGCGTACATGGCATGCGTTTTTTGCACGCTTTGCACACCTGCGCGATGTTCAGCGTGCGGCTATTCTGCCGATCCTGTCGGGAGAATCGGTTCTGCTCAATGCGCCCACGGCATCGGGCAAGACCGAGGCCGTGATGGCGCCGACGATCGAGCGTTATTTGCAAATGCGCGGGCGCGAAATGTCTGCGGGGCGTGCGTTGGAGGAAGAAGTTGGGCCGCACATTTTGCTCATTGCGCCCACAAAAGCCCTTTGCAATGATTTGTTTCGGCGCCTTGAGCAGCCTGTGACGCGCTGTGGGGTGACGATTTGCACCAGGACAGGGGATTCTCCCAGTTTTAATCGCGAGAAACCGCCTCAGGTGCTTATCACGACGCCAGAGTCTCTCGATTCGCTTCTGAGTCGCGGGCCGCGTGCTTTTTTGTCTCTGCGGGCCATTATTGTCGATGAGATTCACCTGCTGAGTGCGGGCGGGAGGGGCGATCAGCTTCAGTGTCTGCTGGTGCGTTTGCGTACAATGAATCCGCGTCCCATACCATGTTGTGCTTCCAGTGCCACAGTACCGGAAGTCGATCGGATTGGGCAGGAATTTTTGGGCCCTTCTGCCAGGGTGATAACGGTAGCGCAGGGGAGGCGGGAGATTGTCCATGCGGTAAGGCTCGTTTCGAGCGAACCTCAGGCGGCAGATCAGATTGCAGAGATACTGCTTGAGACACCCACGCGAAAGATCATCGTCTTTGCCAACGCGCGTGCACTCGTTGAGAATCTCGTTCTGTATCTTCGTGCCAAACCGCGTCTGGCGTCCATCGTTTTTGCGCATCATGGCAGTATGTCGCGTGAGGAGCGCCTGAGAACCGAGCGGCAGTTTCTTCAGGCACGCAATGCTGCGTGCGTGGCAACGAGTACGCTGGAACTTGGCATCGACATCGGCGATGTCGACAGGATCATCCTTATGGGGCCTCCCCCCGACGTTTCCTCGCTTGTCCAGCGCATTGGCCGGGGCAGCCGAAAAGCGCAGGTTGCCCACGTATGTTGCCTTTCGACATCGCATTTTGATGCAAAGCGCTTTGAGCATCTGATCGCTTGCGCCCAGCGAGAAAGCCTGTTTCCTGATCCGGTAGCATTCCGCCCCGTGGCGATCGTGCAGCAGGCTTTCTCGATCTGTTTGCAGAATCCTCACCGCTGGATTGCAAAGCGTGCGCTTTACGATCGGATTTCTGAGACAGCCAAAGCACTGTATCCTGTCGACAGTTGCGAAGCCGTTTTGGACATGATGGCACAGTGTGGCTATTTTCGCCGCGTCGATGGCAGCAAGTATGTGCCCGAGCCGAAGACCGAATTCCTGTTTGATCGCGGCTATATGCACAGCATGATCGTGACAAAGAATGAGACAGATGTGGTGGACGCTGTAACAGGGCGAAACATTGGCAGCATCTATTTGCGCCATGCCAGCCGCGATGCCATTATGCAGGGATCGCGGCCCGCCCTGACGCTGGCAGGAAAGAGCCATGCTGTGAGCTATATGAAGAATGCCAAGCTCTACGTCGAGCAGGCGGGACACAGCAAGGGCATGGGCTTTTGTGCACTCGAACCGCCTCGCTATTCTTTACAGCTGGCTCAGGATTTTGCCAGTTTTCTGAATATCCCGGAAGACGGCATCTTCGCCGAACCTTACGAGAATACTTTCCTCGTGCATCATTTTCTGGGAACAGTTGGGAGCTTTTTTCTGGCTGATTATCTTCAGCGCAGTGGCTGCATCCTGGTGCCAAAGTCCAGGACGCCCTTTCACCTGCGAATCGTTTCCCTGCCCATGCAGATGACTTTTCCCGACAAAGCGGCTTTGCGGCGAAGCTTTGAAGGGTACCTTCAGGGTAATCTCTCGAGTTTGGCAAAATTATTGCAACCAGGTCCATGGCTCAATCTCGTGCCTGAGTTCATGGTTCGGCGTTGGGTGCTTGCTTCGATCAATTTGGATGCCTATGCCGAATGCCTCGATCAGAAGCAAATTGTCATCACCCAAGGCCGAGAGGGTAGTTGGTCATGATCTCATTAACATCGCTGGACAGACTTGCCGATCGACTGTGTGCCATTCAGGATGTCGCTCTGGGGGTGCATGAAACTTTGGAGGCTCAGGGTGTCTGCCCGCTTATGGCGCTTGAGCATCTCGTGTTTGGTTTATATCGGCGACTCGATCCCGACGTGCGGGCATCGATGCTGTGGCACTGCCTGCTCCTGACGCGCGCGCGGCTGAGCTGTGTGCAGGTTTTTCAGGAACAGGTGCTGTCGAAACTCGGCGACCCAACGCTGGCATTTATCATCCGCCAGTTAATGTGCCGGGCACCCAGGGTCTGGAGCTATCGCCGATCCTACCAGCGAGGGTTTGTGCACACGGTTGCCGGACCGCTGAGACATCAGGAGATTTCAATAGAGGGCAGCGTGTTGGCCTCGGGTATGCCGCTGGCACATGATCACCTCTATGCGCTTGGCTGGACATTGTCCTTCGAAAATCAGACGTTTCTCGTCTGCGCCTCGCTGTTGTCGAATCAGCAGATCTTTGAGGTCGAAAAAATTCGTCCCTACCCATGCCACCGCAGCGATGATGATTATTGGGAAGAAACACAGCTGACGGTGCTGCACCATTTGTATACGAGCCACCCGCGACTTTCGCTGGAGCCCTGCATTGCCCTGGGACCAACAACCTCCTACGCACCAGAGAAGCGTTTTGCCCGGCTTCAGAGGTTGGTTTTGTCCACCATTCAGGGCGATATCCGGCGTTCTCTGAGAAACGTCCACGATGACGTTGCCAGAGGCGATGCCTCATCTGTCATGGCTTTGGTCGAAAAAGCCACAGAAGGGATGGGGGATGAAGTGTATTTTCGCAATCGGATGCTCGAAGCTCTGGGCTGTGATCGCGATGGCGGGATGCCCAAAGCGCATCCCGCCATTTTGGCCAGTGATCCTGTGGCCCTGTTGCTCCTTCCAGAGACAGCCCCGGTTTTCAGCGCGATTCACTCGCGAGAATCCATTAAAACGGCCCTGGCTTACGAGAACATAACCGGCGGCTCTGAAGTGAAGACAGCTTTCGAGACTTATTGCCATGAGCGTCGCTGGCTCATGTCATACGACGCCTTTGACCTGACCAACGAAGAGCACGCTGCCATCATTGGCGTCCCTTATGACAGCATTCGGGCTGTCTTTTCGCCCATGTTGTTCGAAGCCTCCCTTCCCATTGCCCCTCATGGCGAGTATCTGCGCCAGCTCCAGGATAAGTTTGGGATGTATCTTCATGAAAGTGAACCTCCGACATTCAGGGCGGCGCTTGAAGCATTGCTGTCACGAAAAATTCAGCGCGTCAGCGGTGTTTCTGCTCTGGTTCAATGGGTGTTTCAGTGCTGTGAGCGGTGGCGCTATTGCCTGTCCGATATCGAGCCCATGCCATACAATGCACACCGAAGCCTCGATCAGTCCAGCCAGACTTTACTCAGAAACGGGCTGAGCGATCTGGCGGCAATGTTCGACAGGAAGGGGGCATAAGCATAATTCTATTTTTCGTGGGGGAACGTGTTCCCCCACACCCCCTGCGCTGTAGAGACAAGGCATGCCTTGTCTCTACGTATCGCTTGTGGGTAGAGTGGCAAAGCGTATCGTTTAATGCCAAATGCCTCACGGCCGCGAACAGACGCGAAACAATCCAGATGTGCTCGCAGTTCCGAAACGGGGAGTGCGTGAATAGAAAGGGCGCAGTGTCCGTCGCCTCCCCCACAAGCAATGCGCACACCCCTCCGTCGAAGCCTCCCCTGAAAGGGGAGGCTCGCAGGGGGAATGTATTCCACCATAAAAAAAGAACGCCCTAGCGGCTGGCCGAAGACGAACGGCTGGCTTCTTTCGAAGACGACGAATAATCTTCGGGTTGCTGTCCGTCGTTCGTTTTTTCTGCGCTCAAACGCGCACTAAACTCTTCCAACTCGATATCTTCTGCATTCCGTTTGGCATCGGCGTCGCTGTCGTCTGTCGAGAAGATGACGCGCCCAAGGTCCTGATCCTTAAGGTTAAGCTTCTGGCGCGCATCGGATGCTTCTGCCTGGCGTGCATGCATCTCGTCGAAGTCAAAGTATGACACGCCCCCTTCGGTGCTTTTGAGCTCCGCATTGAGTTCAAAGACAATTTCATTGAGGATATGGTTGACTTCATCTGTACTTGCCTCTCGCATATCGTAATTTCTGAGGCTCGTATTGACAGACGACTCGATCCTGTCGGGCGTGATCATCCTCGCCGTGTTGGTGAAGACATCCTTCAGGGTAATTTTTCGCATGTTGCCGGCGCGCCGTTTCGCATTTTCCCGCCGGTTGGCAGGCAGGCGCAAAAGCGGAATGGCAAAAAGCGTGAAGCTGAAGGCAAGAGGAAATGTCCCAAGCCAGAAAAAAGTATGCGGGTCGACGGCGTTTACCAGCAGCTCTGCCGTCGTCTGCTCATGAAGCGGATCTGGCGTCTGCAGGCTTTCGACCATGCCGGTTGTCATGAAAATGGACATGACAAGGTTAAAGCTGTTGAGCCCGATGACGGCCAGGTTGTCGCCGAGATTGCCATTGGACAAATTCCGGCGGTGCTGGAGGCGGTTCCAGGCGGTCGACGGCATGGGCATTTGCCGCCTGGCCTGACCGGATTTCATCATGTCCTTAAAGACGTAGAGCAGCGTGCCATTGGATGTGATTTCTGCGTCGCCGTTGAAAATAGACGTAAACCTCGCCAGATCGCTCTCGCACTTTTCAAGCGATTGTCCCGAAACGAGCATCCAGTCTTCGGCCGTGATGACGCCATTTCGTGCTCGAATAAGCTGGCCGCAATCCGTCTGTGCCTGAAGCGGATCGAGCTTGGGCTCCTCCTTGCCAAAGACAAACTGGTAAACCTTCGTATAAAGCGGTACGCGCTCACGCCCGTCTTTGCGCTCATAATGGCGCCCTGAGCCGCCCCAGAAAAACCAGACAAATCCCCCAATATTGATGTTGCTTGAACTGCTGTTTCGATTGCTGGTCAGAAGCGCAAGGATAATGACGATGTAAAGGACAAAATAGAACACCAGCGTGAGCATGATGGCGATCTTGAAAAAGAGCTTGAACCCCCGATAGATAGTCTCCTGCGAACGCGCCCACCACGAACGGTAGTCACGCTCAATCACCCCCTTCTGAAAGGCAAACAGGAGTTCACCATGCTCGCTGACCTTAAGTGTGCCCTCATGCGTTCCCAAAAGCGCTTTAAGTGTCTCTTCGGCTTCGAAGGCACCCAGGCCCGTCGCCGATGTGATGTCGCCGACCGTTACCGTGCCGCCGGCACGAATGACCGCCTGTCGAACGCGCTCAAGACGGCTGTCTTGCGACAGTTCTCGCTCTTTCTCCATGCCTTAACCTCGATTTCGAATAATGTTCATCTGCTGATGGATAAACCCCTGCCCCCCACGACGTCACGCGCGCAACACTATATGTCAAGGTCGTTCCCGAACTCAAGCCAAGACGCAGTGGCATGGGATATTCAGGCCTATGTCAGGGCAGACACGCAGGTCTGCCCCTGCAGCCCCTGCTGGAAACCACCAACCGGTGATCAATGACTGGCAATTTGTACCTGCCTTGTCACGCGATTCCGTAGGGGCGAACCTATGTGTTCGTCCATTGTGTTCTACCCACAAGCAATCAATTGACATCCATGAGGGTCATGGCCACGATGATGGTGCTGTCACCGTAGGGCAGGCCCGCCTGGAAGAAAACCGCCCCCTTTGAAAGTTTGAGGCTGGCCGAGAACTTGTCGTTGATGGTCATGTCGACGGTGTACAGATTGTCCTTGAGATCCTTGGCAACATAACGCAGCCTGACGGTCGTTGGGATATCACTTGGCACAAAGAAGGCGCCAGGCAGACTGGCCCGCGCCATGACCGTGGTTCGCTGGATAAGCTCGAAAGTGGTGAAGGACGAAAAGCCGGAGCTGAGCTCAGACTTGAGGTCATTCAGGCCATCCGAAAAACTGACATGTGCCGTGTGGCTGGCTGCAATCAGACGCACATCGAACACAAGCACGTCGCGTTGAGCCTTAGCCTCGGGCGAAGGCACAGGCTGGGCCCATGCGCCGGGTGCGCCTGCCATCGCGAGAAAGATAAAGAAGAATGTCAGCGTCGCACGCAGCATAAGGTCAGCGCCAGGCTAGAGCCGGTGAGAGGATGGGGTGTCGAAGAGAGGGGAGCCGTGTTCAATGTGGCCGTGGTTAAGGTCTTCCAGCGTTTCGATGCGCTGGATAAGGTGCCGCAGCGCACGATCCATTTCCTCGACGGTGAGCTGCTCTCTGTCGCCTGCTGCCTGCCGCCTCAGATTAACCATGCGGTGGGATGGGTCGTCGGACAATGCCGCCGGCCTGTCTTCGCGCCCATTGTACCATATGACAGGTGCGTGAGAAGCTGTGTAGCTGATGGACCCCTGGGGCAAACTGGCTGCATCCGAGGCGTCAACATAGACGACGGTGTGCGCCGGCGCATCGGCCTCTCCCTCGCCTGAGGNGAGAAGCTGAATCAGACCAGGCAAACTCGCCAGCATCATGGCCGCTCCCACCAGCAAAGGCGCAAACCGCGCCACGCGCTGCAGCCGGGACCGACGTGCCGGCAAAACCATTGCCTGCTTCGGCAGGACAATCTCCTTTTGGATGGCCTGCCACATGGCATCGCCATCGACCGAGTCAAGCATGGTTTGCGTGTCATCCCGAACAACCTGGCGAAGTTCGCCAAACGTGCCCAAAAGCGAATGCTGATAAATCGCCTCAAGCTGAGACTCGGACAGATCATCAGGCAAGGCTTCTGCGTCAAAAAATGACTGAATCAGAAACGGATCCGATACGGCACCGCCCCGCGATTTAAATTCTTTGGCGTCCTTCATGGCAATCTCCGTAGCAGGATGGGCTCCACCACAATCCAACATACCCTAACGCCACGTGCGTCAATTTTATTCAAGAGGAAAAGTACCGTTTTGGGTGAGAAATTTGCGTTTGGCACTTTTGGGGCGG
>WQTY01000018.1 GCA_009786045.1 Pseudomonadota bacterium
GCTCATGACGATTGACGAGCCGCTTGTATTGCTTGCGGGTGGGGTCGACAAGGGTCTGGCGCTCGAAGCCTGGGTTGAAGCGATGCGAAAAAACGTGCGTGCCCTGGTTCTCATTGGTGCCATTGCCGAGCGTCTTCAGCAGGCAGCGATCCAGGCATCTCTTGCCTGCCCCATTCGCCGGTGTGCCAGCATGGAAGAAGCCGTGGCGACGGCTCATCTTTTTGCACGGGAGTTTTCCTGCCGCACGGTGATGCTGTCTCCGGGATGCTCAAGCTATGATATGTTCACAGACTATGGACAACGCGGTGAGGCTTTTGCTCAGGCCATGAGGCACCTGCAGGGTGAAGGCAAGTGAAAAGCGCCATCGTGGACTAAGAATTCACAAGTCGACATGCAAACAAGAACTCGTCGGCGTGCCAGGAATGTGCGACAATCGTGTGTGTTGTCAGTTCATGCGCGTCAAGATGCGCCGGTCGTGTCTCTTCGCGTATGGGTGACTCGGAAATCAGCGAGAATCGAAAACTGGCGAGGTGTGACATTCACACACGTTGCCCATTACCGTGGAAGTACCATGCCCAGCGTCATTTCCAATGCACTTGGTTTTTTCAAAATTGCCGCACGCTTTGAGCGTAACCGCCGGGCCTCCGATATCCAGACGGCGCACAGGCATCTGGTGACTTCCGTGAGAGCCCTGCTTGAGCGCATGGGCATCACCTACACCTCCAGTGGCACGGAGGTATTTTCTGCCACAACCCCTTATGTCTTCGTCGCCAATCACAATAGCCTTCTGGATGCGCTGCTGCTGTATGCCCATTTTGAGCGCGATGTCAGGATTCTGGCCAAATCCCCGCTTTACGCTATCCCATTTCTTGGCGATGTTCTCAGGCAGGAAGGGCACATCGCTGTTCGCAGGGGGTCAAAGCGCCATGTGGATGCCTGTGCACTTCGAGCCTCTGTGGCTTCAGCGCTTCAGGATGGCGCCTGTGTGCTTTTCTTTCCCGAAGGCACCCGTTCTAAGACGGGTCAACTTGGGTCTTTTAAGCTTGGTGCATTCTACAATGCCATCCAAAATAACGTTCCCGTTGTGCCAATCGTCATCAGGGGGACCTTCGAAGCAATGCCAAAGACAACGCTTTCGGTTCGTCCCACCCATTGTACCTTCGATGTATTGGCGCCAATTTTTCCTCCCACTGAGGGCGAAGAGAAATATCGTGCACAATGCATGGCTGCCGAAGCTCACGAGCGGATGCGGCAAAAGCTGGAGATGCCGGTTTAGGAATAAAGTGTCCATGCATCTGCCCGTTGTGTTGCCTTTGCGACGGTGGTTGTTTGTTTGAGCGCAAGTGTTGCAGATGTTCTTGGTTGCGTTCTGAAGGTAAAGTAGTTTACACTCTCCTGAGTGCAGTATGCGTGTGGTGAGCGATCTGCTCAGTGCTCTTGCAGTTATTGTGATGCGTAGTGCAGAGAAGCATGCTTTGAAGAAAGGGAGTGTCGGATGAAGCGTTTTGGGTTGACGAGTGAGCAGGTTGCTGCGTCGAAGGCGGAGTATGGCGATAACCGGCTTACTGAAATCAAGAAAGAGGGTTTTTGGGCCAAGTTTTTGAATAACTTGGGAGATCCCATGATCAAGATTCTCTGTATCGCTTTGGGGATCAACTTTGTCATTTTTGTCCTCACAGTTACTGGTGTGGTTGAGGGAGAGGCCGATTGGATCGAGATGGTCGGGATCGCGGCGGCAGTTCTCATTGCCACGCTTGTATCGACTTTTTCGGAGTATAAGAATGAGAATGCATTTCAAAAGCTTCAATCCGATGCCTCTGCGATCGTGTGCAAAGTTTACCGTGACGGTCAGATTGCAGAAGTTCTCATAGATGATCTCGTTGTTGGTGACTGCATTCTTATGCAATCCGGCGATAAAGTTCCCGCGGATGGCATTTTGATAGATGGCAGCCTTCATGTGGATCAGGCTGTTCTGAATGGAGAAACCAAGGAGGCAACAAAGATTGTTCGCCCCGACGGCTATCAAGAAGACCCCGACGCGGCACTCGACTTCCTTGATAAGTACAAACTTTTCCGTGGATCTGTGGTTGTCACAGGCAATGCCATCATGCAGGTGACGACAGTTGGTGATCAATCTGTATATGGCAAGATTTGCGGCGAATTACAGCAAGAAGACGACAGGGACACCCCGCTCAAAGTGAAGCTCAGCAATCTGGCCCACAGCATAAGCAAGTTTGGCTACATTGGCGGTATATTAATTGCGGTAGCTCTTCTTTTCCAGCGCATTGTCATACAAAACAATTGGGATCTCAGCGCGATTATAGAATATTGCAGTAACTGGGTTGTTCTTCTCCAAGACGTCATTGCCGCTGTCATGCTTGCTGTTATCATCATCGTGATGGCGGTACCGGAAGGCCTGCCGCTTATGATCGCCATTGTTTCGGCGCAGAATATGGGCAAGATGCTTAAAGACAACGTCCTTGTGCGCAAGGTTGCCGGTATTGAAACAGCCGGCAGTCTGAATATCCTCTTCAGTGATAAAACGGGCACCATTACCAAGGGAGAATTGGAGGTTGTTAACTATATTTCTGGCGGTTTGAAAGAGTATAAAACGCTCGACACGGTTGAGGAAGGGCTGCAAAGTCTGGCTTCGCTCTGTATTCATGGCAACACAAGTTCAGTTGTGAGCAAAGAGAAGGATGGTACGGTGAGAGTTCTGGGGGGGAATGCGACAGAGCGCGCCCTCTTGAGCTTTGGCGTAACGAAAGAGGAAGTTCCTGACTTTACGAAGGTCAGAGCTATTCCGTTCAACTCTACGAATAAGTATTCGGCATCGCAGATATCCGGTGTGCAAGACATCACGCTCATTAAGGGAGCGCCGGAAAAGATCCTGGAGAGATGCAAGTTCTACTACGATGAAAATGGCGAGTCCAGGCCCTTTGAAGATGCTGAGCAGCTTAACGCCAGGATCGATGCGCTGGCTGTGCGCGCGATACGCATGCTTGCTCTGGCAACGTGTAAAGAACAGATCGAAGAAGACGACGACGCTTTGCCCGGCGGCGAATGGACCCTTGTAGGTGTTGTGGGAATTCGCGATGAAGTGCGTCCTGAGGCGATTACTGCCATCGAAGAAGTGCACCATGCCGGTGTTCAGGTTGTCATGATAACCGGTGATCGCCTCGAAACAGCAGTTGCCATTGCGAAAGAGGCAGGATTGCTGACGCGTGAAACCGATATTACGATGACATCCGATACGCTTGCGAAGTTATCTGATGACGAGTTGAAAGAAATGCTTCCGAATATTCGCGTTATTGCGCGGGCATTGCCCAGCGACAAGAGCCGCCTCGTGCGTGTTGCACAGGATCTGAACCTCGTCGTGGGTATGACAGGCGATGGTGTGAACGATTCGCCGGCACTCAAGGCGGCAGATGTCGGGTTTGCCATGGGCGGTGGAACCGAAGTGGCTAAAGAGGCGAGCGAGATCATTATTATGGATAATAATTTCAGCTCGATTGATAAGGCGATCCTCTACGGCAGGACGATTTTCAACAGCATAAGAAAGTTTATCATCTTCCAGCTGACCATTAACGTGGCGGCGGTTCTTGTGTCTTTCACTGCTCCGCTTCTTGGTATGGAGACGAATCCTCTTACGATTACGCAGATTCTCTGGATAAACCTTGTCATGGATACGCTTGCGGCGCTTGCCTTCGGCGGTGAACCTGCACTCAGGCGTTTCATGCATGAAAAACCCAAAAAGAGAGACGAGAACATTGTCAGTAAATACATGTGGTCGGCGATTATCACCGGCGCGCTGTTTACCTTTGCCGTCAGTATGGTTTTTCTGTTCACCGACATCGCGAAGGAATTCATTCGTGCTGATGAAATGGTTGACGGCGTCAAACAGAGTTATTTCTTTACGGCGTACTTCACCTTCTTCGTCTTTGTCGCGGTATTCAATGCATTTAATGCACGGACTGACAGGCTTAACCTGTTCGAGAACCTTTTGATGAATAAAGGTTTCCTCAGTATGATATTCCTTATCATCGTGGTTCAAATAGGCATGACATACTTCGGGCGTGAGGTGTTCCATTGCTATGGGCTTACAGGTATGGAGTGGGTGTTCATACTGATACCGGCAATCCTCATTATTCCTGTCGATTTGTTGCGAAAGACAATCATTAAATTCACGAAAATTACGTAGTAGGTCGAAATTCGGATGCTGCTCTCCAGAGGACAAAAAATCAGTTTCCCAAAACAGACGAAACGCGCGTCGGTCGCTCTCAGCTGGGATAACAGCATATCGGGTTCTTACAATGTAGAACTCGATATGTCTGCTTTCCTCCTGGACAGCGGTGGCAAAGTGCGCGGCGACGGGGATCTCATTTTTTACAACAATCCGGTCTCTGAGGATGGCGCCGTCAGGATGTTGTTCTCTGCGAGCGGAAACGCGGAAATATCCTTCGACTTTGGGAAAATTGCGCCCCATGTATCCAGAGTTGCGATTACCTTAACCATATACGAGGCTAACGAACGCAAGCATACGTTCAGGCAGGTTCCCGCCATCACGGGAAAGCTGTTGGCGGATGATGCGCATATTGCCGATTACACTGTTGATAGAGCGGGTTTCACCACAGAGACTGCGATTGTGGTGTGCGAGGTGTACCGTCATAGAGAAGAGTGGAAGTTTGCCTTTGTGGGTGCAGGGTATCGTGACGGTTTGGATGCGCTTTGCCGTTCGTATGGCATTTCGGTCGCAGAGAAGGCACAGCCCAAAACGCAGCAGGGAACGGCAAAACCGCAGCAAGGCGCGGCCAAACCGACACAGGGAGCAAAACCGGCGCAAAAGAAAGTACCCCAGGCAGCAACGCAGGACGAAATATTGCGTCTTACCAATGCTATCATTGGTGTATGGAATACTACGCGTGAAATTGTTCAAAAATATGGCTACAGCACGCCCAAAATGTCGAAGCAGGAACTCGACAGCCTTGTCGAATCGACGGATACGTTTGTATTTATTTCCGTTATCTTCTTCTGTAACAGAATCGGTATTGACGATGAAATAAAGGTCGCGTTTGTCGAACTTCTTCTTAAGAGAAGCAGGGAGTTTTCTGTCAGCGGTGCCATAGAGAACGACGGAATCAGAGAATATCTTGCGATGGAGTTCGATAGTTTTATCAGAAAGACCTTCGAATCTTTGAACCATGTCGTGATCAATCTTGGGACGCCAAAAATCAGAGCATCATCTCTTTTCGGTGTGGTTGTGTGTGGCATAGGGCTGCTGTTTTTGCGGGCGGCAGGGTATCCCGGTGAAGATGATGTCTCAGCCTATGATACGATATGCAATCTCCTCAGGTATGAAGAAAAGCCTTTGAGATTATTGGCAACCCGCTGTGATGTTTCGTCTTTTCATGAACTTTATGCATGGTACGACAAGTACCTGGCGGCAGATGGTCCTGCGCAGCAAAATGAACGCAAGCTGGAAAGGCTCCTGGCGGAGCTGAATAATCTTGCCGGGCTTTCTGATGTGAAGAGCGAAGTGAATTCTCTGCTTACGATGTATAAAGTCCAGCGAGCGCGGGAAGAACGGAATCTTCCGTGTGTGCCCATGCCCCTCAACCTCGTTTTTACCGGTAATGCCGGCACCGGGAAAACAACTGTTGCCGGCATGCTTGCCAGAATTTACAAGTGTGTGGGTATTCTTAAACGAGGGCATTTGATCGAAGTGGACTATTCGGCACTCCTGGCCGGAAGTGCTGCTCAAGCAGCCTTAAAGGTGAAAACAACGGTCATGAAAGCCCTGGGTGGTATCCTTTTCATTGACGGGGCGCATAAACTCGAAATGGAGGATCACGAAACAGGCAGCGAGGCTATTGCAACATTGCTCAAGGCGATGGACGAGAAGAGGGGAGAATTTATTGTCATTCTCGCCGGTCAAAGTGGTGCAATGCTGGAATTTATAAGATTGCGCCCGGGATTGCAGTCTCGATTCAATAAAACTATTCATTTCGAAGATTATAAGCCCGCAGAGTTGTTGGAAATATTCAAAGGATTGTGTAAAGCCAGCGGCCTGCTATTGTCGAGAGATGCTGAGAAGCAGAGTGCTTTGTTTTTGAATGCGCTCTATACTAATCGGGATGATGGTTATTCGAATGCCTATGATGTTCGTTTGTTTTATGAAAAAATGCTTATCTACCAGGCACACAGGCTTTCGATGCTGCAATCATATGCCGAAAATGAACTGTCGATTATAAAATATGAGGATGTGGCAAGTATTGAGAATTGATTAACCATAACCATGAAGGCGATGTTGCTGAATGGTTTTTTTGGAGGATTGAGAAGATTATGACAGTTTCACTTCAGAAGGGACAAAAAGTCGATCTCACAAAAGGCAATGCGGGTCTGCGCCGTATCATGGTGTGTTTGGGATGGGATGAAGTGCCTAAAAAAGGTTTTTTCAGCGCGTTTAAGCAGGACATTGACTGTGATGCGAGTGCGATTCTTCTTAAAAATCGCAAGTTTGCCGGAAATGACGATCTCGTTTATTTCGGCAACTTAAAGCACAAATCTGGTGCCATTCAGCATATGGGCGACAACCTGACCGGTGCGGGTGATGGCGATGCCGAGCAGATAAAGGTTGATCTTGGCAGTATTCCGGCTGATTGTGACGCCATTGTCTTTGTGGTGAATATCTACCAGGCAATACAGAGAAAACAGCATTTCGGTCTTGTTAAAAACGCCTATATCCGTATTGTCGACGATGCTACCAGCAAGGAGCTCTGTCGATTCGACTTATCCGATAATTACGACGGCAAGACGGCGATGATTGTCGCCGAAGTGTATCGCCACAGCGGGGAATGGAAGTTCAGCGCCATTGGTGAAGCAACACAAGACTCTGGGCTTAAAGAACTTTTACGAAGATACAGCTAGAGGCAGGTTCCATGGCATACCGGCTGTGATGAGATGTTCAGGTTGCGCATCCTATAAACAGTCACCTTTATATCGTTGGAGGAATTTATGGCAGTGTGTTTGACAAAGGGTCAGAAGGTTGATCTTACAAAAGGTAATCCAGGGTTGAAGCGAATCCTCATTGGTCTTGGCTGGGATACGAACAGGTATGACGGCGGCCATGATTTCGATCTTGATGCGGCGGCATTTTTATTAGGTGCTTCCGGGAAAGTGCAGAGGGATGCGGATTTCGTATTCTACGGCAACCTGTCTCATGTGAGCGGTTCTGTCGAACATAAGGGTGACAATCTTACAGGCGATGGCGAAGGTGATGATGAAACCATTCTCGTTGACCTCGCCCGTATACCTGCCGATGTTCAACGTATTGATTTTACGGTCACTATCCACGAAAGCGCCGAGAGACGTCAAAATTTCGGCCAAATATCCAACGCCTATATTCGTGTATTGGATGTAGATTCAGGCAGAGAACTTATTCGCTACGATCTTGGTGAGGATTATTCGATTGAAACTGCAATTGTTGTTGCGGAAATTTATCGACATGGCGGTGAGTGGAAGTTTAATGCGATTGGCAGCGGGTTCGAAGGCGGTCTCAGAGCTCTGTGCCAGAACTTTGGCGTGAGTGTATAGTTTTCTGTTATGCTTGCTCATACATTGAGGAGTTGAGTTTATGGCGATTAGTTTACAGAAAGGTCAGAAAGTTGACTTGACGAAGGGCAATGCCAATTTGTCCAAAATTTTTGTTGGTCTTGGCTGGGACACGAACAAGTATGACGGTGGTTACGATTTCGATCTTGATGCTTCTGCATTTTTATTAGGTGCATCCGGGAAAGTGCAGAGGGATGAGGATTTCGTATTCTACGGCAATCTGGCTCATTTGAGCGGCTCTGTCGAACATACGGGTGATAATCTTACAGGTGATGGCGAAGGTGATGATGAGGTGATCAACATCGACCTGTCGCTCGTTCCGGCGAATATTGCAAAAATTGTTATTACTGTTACCATTCACGAAGCCAGACCACGCGGGCAAAATTTTGGTCTGGTGTCCAATGCTTATATTCGCGTCGTAGACGCAGTAAATGGTTCAGAACTCATCCATTATGATCTGGGAGAAGATTTCTCTATTGAAACCGCCATCGTTGTGGCTGAGTTTTACCGCCATAACGGTGAATGGAAATTTGGCGCAATCGGAAGCGGATTCTCCAATGGTCTCTATGCGCTTTGTCAACATTTTGGCGTCAATGTGTAGTGCGTTGATGTTTGTGGCGCGGTTTGTTCTTCGCTGAGCATGAGGCCAGGGGGACATTGCTGCACGCCGCCTATGGCCGACAGGGTGATAGCGGCGCGCGGCCTTACACCGTCAATGACTTCATCGGTATGATGGCCATTGTCGGCGGTAACGCCATGGCATCAATGGCAGCTGGCAGGCAGGCGAGTGAAATGTCAGGCTCCCAGTCATATGCCCTGTTGCAAGTCAATGCGTTGGTCTGTTTTCGTACGTGTCTTTTGGATTAAATTAACTTGGAAGCATAAACAATGCCTGATCTTACATCGCTTTATTTCCCTTTTTTGGGTGTCATGGCAGGGCTTGCTGTCATCGTCTTTATCTCGCTCTTCTTTGTCAATGCCGGCTATGGGATGTTTCGTACCCCGCAATGGGGACCTTCCGTTCCAACTCGCATTGGCTGGGTCATCATGGAAGCACCCGTTTTCATCTTCATGACGGTACTCTTCCTGGCTTCGGATCGGACGTACTCAGCCATCTTTCTGATATTTTTCCTGCTCTTTCAGGCACACTATTTCCATCGTGCCTTCATTTTTCCCATGCTCATCCGTACATCGCAAAAGATGCCGCTTTCGATCATCGCCATGGCCATTGTTTTCAACGCCTGCAATGTCCTCATGCAGGCCGGGTGGCTCTTCTATGTGGCACCGGATGGTCTCTATACGAATGCCTGGTTGACGAGCCCCCAGTTCATCATTGGTGTCATCCTCTTTGTGACAGGCATGGTCATCAATATTCATTCTGATCGCATCATTCGGCGGCTGCGAAAACCAGGCGATACCAGTTATCATTTCCCAAAGAAAGGCATGTACCGCTATGTGACGTCAGCCAATTACTTTGGCGAGTGCATCGAATGGCTTGGCTTTGCCTGCCTGACCTGGTCATGGGGAGGTTTGGTCTTTTTTATCTGGACATTTGCCAACCTCGCACCCAGAGCAAAAAAGCTCAATGCGCGCTATAAGGAACAGTTCCCTGAAGCGTTTGCTGCCACGAAACCCAAGGCCATCATTCCCTTCATCTTTTAGCACGCTGTTTTTCTTTTTTCGTGGGGGAACACGTTCCCCCCACCCCCCTGCAATACCTTCGTATCGCTTGTGGGTAGAGTGACAATACTTCGCATTGTGAGCGGGGGAGGTTACAGCTCCGAGCCCCTTGGAGGTGCTGGGCCTTCTTCCAAAGTGTACTCGCAGGGGCGGCCTGTATGTCTCTTCCTTTATGTCTGAAAATGCTCTGGCAACAAAAAAAGCCCCGCCGGGCGGGGCTCATCCATTTGACGGTTTTGACCTAATTGCAATGGACGTTGGGGCTGCCCGTCACCATCTTGCCCGTGCCGCCACAGTGTGCTGTCTTATCGCCAAGGCGAACAAGCTTTATGCTGTTAACGAAAACGTTGGGACTGCCCGCATCGGTGTTAAAGGTGTTAGGCCCGCAGCACGCGGCGTGAATGCCGGGGTCGCCCACGCGAATTGCCGAAAGGCTATTGATAAAGACGTTTGACGAACCGGAAATCGTTGGGCCAATACAGACATGGGCGCAGCCAGGGCAACCATGGGCATCGCCGGGAACGAGTCCAAGATCACTGAGTCGTACGGATGGTGGCATAAAAATCCTCCCCAAAATGGGGTCTGTCGACCCCGTCAAGCAAACCTCTGTTGGTGTACTGCGCAAAAACCATGCCGAAGATGGCAGGGTGATGCTATTTTCCGGCTTCCTTCAGCGCCTCGTCGATCAGCACCACGAGCCTTTCGAGAGGCTGCGCGCCTACGACAAGCTTACCGTTAATGAGCATCGAAGGCGTTCCCTTGATACCCACAGCCTGTCCATGTGCCAAATCGGCTTCGACCTGTGCTGTGAACTTGCCCGAATCCAGTGCAGCATTGAACCTGGCCATATCGAGGCCGATCTCTTTGGCATAGTATTCCAGGTGCTCGCGCTTGAGCGCCTTCTGATTTTTAAACATCAGCGCATGCATTTCCCAGAATTTCCCTTGCTCGCCAGCTGCCAGCGCCGCTTCCGAAGCAAGCTTGGCATTGGCATGGAAGGGCAGCGGGAAGTGCTTAAACACGACCCTGACCTTGCCATCATAATCCTTGAGAACCGTCTCAAGCGTGGACTCAATGCGAGTGCAGAAGGGGCATTCGAATTCACTGAACAGCACGATGGTGACAGGCGCATCGTCGGCCCCCCTGGCATAGGCACCCTCGATTGGTACGACAATGGGTCCCTCCTGAGCAGGCGCATCACCAGCTGCCTGGCGAAGGGCGCGCCTGTCCGGCATGGGGTTTGCCGCCGCATCTGCCACCACCTTTGCATAGATCTCGCTCGGTGAGACCCCGCTCTCCAAATACCTTGCGACGAGACCAAGCTCCCTGTCCACGGCCGCCTGAAATGCCTCAAGGGGCTGTGCACCGCTCATGGGCATACCGTTGAGGAAGAAGTGGGGCGTTCCCTTGACACCGAGGCTGCTGCCCTGAGCAAAATTCGCCTCTACCTTTTTGGCAATAATCTCGCTGTCCATATTGGCAATAAACTGCGCCTCATTGAGACCAAGTTTTCTGGCATAACCGATGAGATCGTCGCGCGTCAGCGCCTTGGTGTTCTCAAACAGCATTTTGGCGTAAGGCCAGAACTTGCCCTGCATGCCAGCCGCCTCGGCGGCCTGGTGTGCAAGCGGGGCATTCTTATGGAACGGCAACGGGTTGTGCTTAAACACCACTCTGATCTTGCCGGGGTTATTGGCGACGAGCTTATCGACCGTTTCCATGGCCCGTGCGCAGAAAGGACACTCAAAGTCGGTGAACTTAACGAGTACCAGCGGTGCCTCAGGATCGCCGAGCACGGGTGCCCCACTGATGTCAACAAAGACCCTGCCTCCCCCTTCTCCATCTGCGCCGGGAGGCAGACGACGTCCCGGGCGGCGGTCACCCCGCGGGCCTCTGTCACGGAATTCACCCCTGTCACGGAACTCACCTCGCAGACCTTCACCTCTGATGGCGTCACGCCTGTTCACCCTGGCTTCGGCAAGTTTCTTGTCGATGACGATTTTGAATGCGTCAAGTGGCTGCGCCCCCGATACACTCTCGCCATTGATGAGGAAGTGCGGCGTTCCCGATATCCCCCTCTCAGCCGCTTCCGCCAAATCCCGATCGATGGCTGCCACCGTCTCAGGTGAATGCCAATCCTCCTCGAATCTGCGCATATCCAGGCCAATCTTCTTGGCATAACCACGCAAATCCGCTTCGGAAAGATTCTTCTGGTTCTTGAAAATGATCTCGTGCATTTCCCAGAACTTCCCCTGAAGGCCCGCTGCGTAAGCCGCCTGATGGGCTGACCTGGCCTTCTTGTGGAAAGAGAGCGGATGATGCGAAAAGACAACGCGCACATCATTGGGGTAGGCAGCCAGAATCTCGTCGATGGTTGGTTCAGCGCGGCTGCAGAATACGCACTCATAGTCGCTGTAAACGACAATCGTCACGGGAGCATCTTTGGCACCCTTCATAGGACGGCCAAGCTCATCCGTGAGTTTCCCATCCCCGTCGGCCTGCTTGATCATATCGGCGATATAATACTTCGCATTCGGCTGTGACAGCAGGAGCTCTACGCGCCTGACCTCAGCATTGACGGCGTCCATGAGCGTGGCGGCGTTGATAAGGCCGTTGAATTCTACCCGCGTGGCGTTCACAAAAACTGCCGGCGTCGACTGTATGCCAAGCGATGCGCCCAAATCGATGTCGCGCTGTACGGCCTGACGCACAGCGGGCGAGTTGAGGTCGTTCTTAAATTGGTCGAGATTCAGGCCAATTTTCGTGGCATAGCCAAGGAGCGCATCCTGCGAGAGGTAAGTTTCCCTCGTGGCGGCCTGGCGCGAGCCTTCAAAAATGGCGTTGAACATAGGCCAGAATTTCCCCTGAAGGTGTGCCGCCTGAGCGGCCTGTGCCCCCAGCATCGCATCAGGATGCGACGGCAAAGGGAAAGCCTTGTAAACGACCCGAAGACGATCACCATGGACCTTAAATGCCTTATCGAGAAATTGTGCATATAATTCGCGGGATGCCAGGCATTGAAAATCCGTAAAAACGACAACCGTTGCCTCGGCATTGGCATTGCCCTTTGCCGGACTTGAAGCAACCGGCAATTTGCTCGAATCGATGGTCAGCCGGGCGATTTGCGCTGACACATCCTGAACCGTGTCAATGCCGGCCCGCTGAAGCGTGTAATACCCTGCCCCAAATCCAACGAGACCCGCAAGAATAGCCGTTGCTCCAATAATAAACGGTGTGCAGGAACGTGATTCTGACCGTGATTTCGATAAATTAACAACCATATTTTCTCCTAACCCATTTTCGTTCGATGACTTCTGAGCCTGCCGTGCGCTGGCAGTGAGTCACCCTGATGCCATGATGCAAAACAGCCGTACCAAGTTAGCACACTTTTGCCCACACAGACAAGCGGCCAAACGCGCATCGCTTTGAGGCAGATCATGCGTGTTTTGGGGACGCCCGCTATTGCCCGGGCCGGGCAATACGCGGCGCGGGCACGGCTATCTGCCCGGACAGATACGCCGTGCCTTTTATTTTTTGTGGGGGAACTGATTCCCACGAACCCCCTGCAATGCTTACGCATTGCTTGGCTCAGACATCTCTGCCTTCGGACAATCAGTTTCTGGCCTTTGGAGTTTTTTGTTCCCCTTCTCCCCTTCTCCCCTTCTCCCCTTCTCCCCTCCATGCAATGTCTGGTGCCAGGCCAAAACCGATGCACTTTGCCACTTTACCCACAGGCGATACGCGCACCCCTCCGTCGATGTCTCCCTCCCCCATAGGCGTTAACTTAATAGTGAATATTTAAGTTTGATTTCTCAGAACACCAATAATTCCTTTGCTAATTCGTTATATTGATAGCAGTTCTGCAGCTTGAGCTTGAGCTTGAGCTTGAGCTTGAGCTTGAGCTTGAGCTTGAGCTTGAGCTTGAGCTTGAGCTTGAGCTCATAGCTAGTAGCTACT